>CAZURA010000007.1:0-73523 GCA_964622985.1 uncultured Bacteroides sp.
TTTTCTTCTATATCTTATTAGTTTTCAACATGTAAGAGAACTGCGAAACTTTAGTCGTAAATATTAAAGCTCGGGAACAATGAATAAATATCTCCTGTCAGGTCTGCTGATACTTATTATCGGGATGTTAGGTGTTGATGCACAGAAGGGTAGCATAAACGGGATCGTCATAGATCAAAGCTCCAAAGAAAATATCCCATTCGCATCGGTGGCAGTATTTGCAGAGGGTGGCAACTCACTGGTTAAAGGGACAGTTTCAGACGATAACGGGATATTCATCATTGATGACCTGTCCTATGGCCGCTACAGGCTGTCATTATCATTTATCGGGTATGAAACAGACTCAACCAGGTATGTTGCAATCAACAGGCAATCACCCAGGGTTGACATTGGAAATGTGGAGCTGAGGACTCTAAATGTTGCCCTGGATGAGGTGGAGATCAGAGCCAAGGCAAGCACGGTTGCCACAAAGATTGACAGAAAAGTATACAGGGTTGCAGATTTTGAAACAGCAAAGGGGGGAACCGCAACGGACCTTCTGAATAAGCTTCCATCGGTCTCAGTAGGACCTGATGGCACAGTATCGGTCAGGGGGACATCTGACTTCATGGTTTATCTCAATGGAAAAGCGACCCTGATGGACCCTTCCATGTTGCTGGCACAGCTTCCCGGAGATGCCATAGAGAACATTGAAGTAATCACTGTACCGACGGCTAAATATGACGCACAGGGTAAAGGGGGGATAATCAATATCAATACCCAAAAACAGGGAATGGAGGGACTCTCTTTATCCGGGTATGGTTTGTTAGGAGGCTCTCCATGGGGGGATTTTACAACCCCTTACGACAAATACCGCCAAAACGACAGCCGATATGGCGGGGGAGTGAATCTCATGTACCTCAAAGATCAGTTCTCACTGTACGGCGGATTGTATTATAACCACCGCAATGTGCATGGAAAAAGAACCGGGGATGCCAGATTGTTGCAGGAGGATGGTTCTTATTACCATATGGTGGCGGGCGGCGAGCGTCCGGAATGGTTTGAAAACTATTCAGCCAATGCTGGATTTGAGTACAGCACCGAAGAGGGATCCGTTCTCTCAGGTTCCTATTATTATGGAAACCGGACGGAGGGCAGATCGGCCTTTTATGTCTATCATAATTTTTATGGGGATGCAGAGAAAAACCAGGTCTGGGGAGTTCCTGTGGATGATGATTGGGTATACAATCCCAATACAGACAATCGATACGGCGTATTTCATGTGGCCAGCCTTGATTATTCAAAAAGGTTCGATGAGACTTCCATATTGAAGTTATCTGCCCTGTATGAAAATTCCGGATTGAGCCGAAGGCTGGACAATATGAATTACCACTATAATCCGCAGACCGATGCGGCCGGGATCCTGGAGGAGCATTTCACCCAGATTGACGATACACCTCTTGATGGGATCCGGTTATCTGTCGATTTCGAAAAGGAACTGGCGAACGGACAACTGTTTCGAGCGGGTATACAGCCCCAGTTCCTGACACAGAACGGATCCTTCTCCTATGACACTTTTCATGTGGAGACCGGTTCATGGGCTGACTACGGAATGCTGGAGAATGCCATAGATCTCACCCGTGGGATCTATGCGGGTTATTTGGATTATTCAGGAAACTTTGAAAAGTTCAGTTTCGTTGCCGGATTGCGCCTGGAGTATACGGATCAGGAACTGAACATAGAAAACCCCGACTATTTCAGCATATTCGAGAGGGAAACGAAATCCCGGTACGAAGTTAACCAGTTGGACTGGTTTCCTACACTCCACCTTAATTATGCCTTATCTGAGGAGAGTGAGCTGACCCTGGCTGCCAGCCGCAGGATCAGCCGTCCACCCACCAAAAACATGGCCCCGTTTTTATACCGTAGGCATTACGAAGTATATGTGGTGGGTGATCCTGCCCTCAAACCCGAATACCTCAATAACCTGGAACTCTCTTTTGATCAGAAACTGGGCAGGCAGAGTGTTAACCTTACCGGTTTCTATAGAGGCACTGATAATGCCATCTTCAGGGTAAATACCGTATATGAAGAAGAAAATGTGTTGATCAGGTCCTATACCAATTCCGGAAACACAACTGCATTGGGAGCGGAATTAAATACCAATCTTGCCATGGGAACAAGAACAAAGTTCTTCCTGGGTGGATCTTTATACAATTACAGGGTAGGAGCAGACATTTTCGGCTACCAGGAGGATAATAGCAGTACCAACTGGAGTTTGAAAGGAAACATGAACTTAATCCTAACCGATGCTTTGAAACTTACGGTTGATTTTGATATGAGATCGGCCACTGTAACTGCCCAGGGCAGGAATGAGCTCTTCTACATGGCCAATACAGCGCTTAGCTTTACTCCTGAAAAGCGGAAAGGTTGGGATTTCTCGCTGAAAGTGATTGATTTTCTCAGATCCAATGATACGGGACTCAATACCCGGGCATATAACAGCACCGGAGTTCAGATATTCTATCAGGAGACGGAATATAACCGTTTCGGACCCATTGCCGAGCTGACTGTATCCTATGCGTTTAATGCCAACGGCAATGGGAGGAAAAAGGCAGAAAGCACGTTTGGTAAAGAACAGTTTTAAAACAATGCTTTATTTGAGTTCATAGCTGGAGAATAATTCCACTACTTAACTGCCTTCAGCAATCTCATGTATTTTTTCATGTAAAAGTGTTCAGAGAAGCCCCGGAATCCCTCTTCCAGTAAGATAATCTTCCAGTCACACCGGATAAAATCAAAAGCATAATCGCACTCTACCGCTTTGAAAATAGTCCGGTGATGCCATGGTATTGATTTTATGTCAAATTCGGAAAAGTCAAGGATATAAAATGCACCCCCCGGTTCCAGATTGTACAAGGAATTCCTGATAATGGTCCGACGGACCTGATGGGGGAAGCCATGTATCACGAAACCGATGAATACTTTGTTGAACTTTGTGTCCAGCTGGAAAGGGATATCTATGCGCCGGGTTTCAAATGTAATACGCTCATCCGCCATAAACCTTCTGTTGAACTGAAGGGCCATCTCATCAGAAATATCCAGTCCGTGGATACCTCCTTGCTGATCTAAATAGTCGGACATTAATGCGGCATTATGTCCCGTACCGCACCCCAGGTCAAGAATATGGTCGTCAGGCCGGATTTGCATGTCGCGGATTGATTGTTTGATAGCCCTAGGATAGAAACCCATAGAGGCAATAGCTAAGATACGGTCGTAATGTTTAGATACAAAAGGACTTAGCTCGACTCCTGAATCAGGATAGGTCTTTTTTTTCTTCATTCGTTTTCAAAATGGTCTCCGCCATAGGGGTTCATGCCTGATGTTCCTGCCGAATCTTTTAGAAACAAGGATTGACACGTCTTTTTGAAGCAGATAATTAATAATGCTGTCAGCCTTTTCCTTCATATTATGCGTTGTGGTTATATTCACTTCTTTGAATGGATTCACCACTTCATCGATTAATTCGAACTCATGATCTGAGAAGCGATGAATCTGGTATTTGCCGGCTTCTCCAAAGTGTTTTTTTTCGAATGATCCTTGCAGGCTAACCGCAAATGCTATAGTAATTTCCATGGTGGCCTATGTTATCTGTTCTTCTAATTTTCTCCAGCACTCTTTGATAAGCTTTGACACTTCCAGATCTTCATCGAACTCAATAATGGTTTTACCAGCTGTCACAGCATTCACCATACGATGATCAAAAGGGATCCTTCCTAAAAGTGGAATAGACCTGCTTTTCAGGAATTCTGCAATTTCTAAAGAGCTGGAGGGATTGATGTCATATTTGTTCAATATGGCGTAGGAAGGGATTGAAAAAGAGTTGACAAGCTCAAAGAGACGTATGGCATCGTGCAATCCGGAGATGGTGGATTCAATGACCATAATGACTAAATCTGTTCCCGAGAGAGAAGATATGGCGGCACATCCAATTCCAGGAGGACCATCGTTTATAAGGTAATTTGCTTTGCTTCCGATGGCCAATTCCTTTGCTTTCTTACGAACTTTAGCGACCAGTTTTCCTGAATTTTCTTCTCCAGGTCCCATTCTTGCGTGGACCAGCACACCCAATCGGGTATCAGATATGTACCAGCTGTTATGGGTGCTTTGAGTTGATGTAATGGCCTGAACCGGACAGAGCCGTTCACACAATCGACAACCTTCACATTTGAAAGGATTGATTTCAAGTTTATTATGCCCGTTGGGGTGAATGGCAACAAAACGACAGTGGTCTGAACAGATCCCGCAGTCAATACAGGTGGATGTATTAATGTATGCAGTCCATCCACCTAAAAATGTGTGCTTCTCCCTTAAGGCTGGGTTCATGATCAGGTGAAGGTCTGCTGCATCCACATCATTATCACAAAATACAGCATGGCCAGCTATTGAAGCTATGGCTGCCGTGATAGAGGTTTTCCCGGCACCTCCTTTACCACTTAAAATGGTTATTTCTTTCATCTCTAGTATGACGGGTCAACAGTTTCCGAATGATCTTCTTGTATTGAATTTCAGTTTCTTTGCCGGTATTATACAATATATCACCCGTTGCATATTTGGATGCATAATCCTTGCTGAATGGAAGTTCTCCAAGTATCTCAATGTGTTGATCCAACAGGTAGTTGTAAACCTTATGATCTCCTAAACCTGCTTTATTGATAACAACCCCAAATGGCTTCCTGATTTCTCTGAGCATTTCTACAGTAAGCTTAAGATCATACAGTCCAAATGGAGTGGGCTCAGTTACAAGGATCACATAATCCGCATCAGACACCGTCTCAACAACCGGACAACTTGTTCCGGGCGGGGCATCAAAGATTACCACATCCATATCCTCCCTGACATGTTGTTTGACTTGCTTGATAAGCATGGTTTGCATGGCAGAACCGATTTTCAATCTGCCTTCGGTGAGCATTCCATTTAGACCCATACTGTAATTCCTTATGGCACCTATTTTTTCCGGCGTTTCCGAAATGGCCCCATATTCACATGCCACACTGCATGCACCACATGAATGGCAAAGACTGGAATTCACTTCAGCAAAGTTGACAGGGGGAATCACTACAATGGCGTTGAATTCGCAATAGCCGACACACTTCCTGCAGTAGGTGCACTTTTCATTGTCAATGGCAGGGATCAGTTGTGTGGCAGCACTCTCAGAAAGAAAATCCGCATTTTTAACAAACAGCAGGTCGTTGGGTTCCTCTACATCACAATCAATCAATTGTATTTTTGAGCCAAACTCTTTGATAATAAAATGAAAAAGGTTGACTGCAACAGTGGTCTTTCCTGTTCCTCCTTTCCCACTCGCGATGGCCAGTTTCAACCGGACCTTACCCTGCTGTTTAATGGTCACAATAGTTGGCTGAAAAAACCAGTGCTTTATTCAGGAAACCTTTCGTTAGCTCCTTCGGTGTAAGTTTTGGAGCACCCACAAATACATTCACCTGGTGCTGGTTAAACAGTTGAATGGCCCGGTTACCCATTCCACCTGCAATTACATCGGTAACTCCCTTATCAGCCAGAAATCCGGGTAGCAGGCCCGGTTCATGGGGAGGTGCATCAGTCATTGATTCTGAGACGATCTGGTTCTCTTCGACCGATATGAGTGTAAACTGTCGGCAATGTCCAAAGTGCTCATCCAGCAATCCATTGCTGGTTGGTACGGCGATTAACTTCTTCATAGTAAAACTTTAGTAAATAGTTATAATACATAGAATTTACAGCAGTGAAATTTATCAGCGGTTTCTTCCCAATCTGCGTCCAGTCCCTTTGAAGTTCTCTCTGCCCTTATATTTTCCTCTGCCGAATCCCCTTATGAATCCTCTTTCATAAGGGAGCTCTTCCTGAGAATGATTCTTCTCTGTCTTTTGGGAGTCGGGATTGCATTTCCCGAGTTCCCTTCCGGTGCGGGATCCTTTACCTTCCGGACCAGTTCTGTCAAATCCTGGCATAATAACCTCCTTTTTTAAGTTGTGAGCTTTGAAACTATCTCTTTTATCGATTGTTGGTCATCTGTGATAATGACCATTTGAATATTGAATTTATCCAATAAGTCTTTGGCTTTGGGACCGAAGTCACCCGAAATCACTTTTTGAATCCCGAGCTCAACTATCTTTTCTGCAGCTTTAACGCCTGCTCCTCCCGTAGCTTCAGACTGGTCGTTTTCAATGAAAGTGGATTTACCCGACTCCTCATCTAATACACAAAACCATGCCGCCCTGCCGAATCTTGGATCGAATTTTGCTTTCTCATTGTTCCCTTTGGATGTGATTACTGTCTTCATTTTTTAGTTTTTAATGTATTCGGTCTCTTTTGATCTACAGAATGGGCAAGCATTCAAATTCAGCTGGATGGGAATAGTGAACCTTGCATGACAATCGTTACATATATACCAGGTTCCATCAAGCCTGGCATTTCCAAAAACCGACCTGATCTCCCTTGTTTCCACAAGAGCATTTGCCAGTTTCCTTCTGGCACTTTCATAGATCCTGGCAAACGTCGGCCTCGATACGCCCATTAATATAGAGGCCTCCAGGTGGTTCATCAGGTCATAATCGGCCAGCTTAATGGCTTCATACTCCTCGTATAGCAACTCCACATATTGCTTTTTGTGCTGTGAGTTCCCGTAGGGTTTGTAACCTTTAAATCCGGGTGGTGCAACCACCTTTCTAAGTCTCTTTCTTCTTGGCATATTTCAAATTCTGCTACAAATATAATGAGAATATTCTCATTAACATACTATTTTGTGTTATATTAAGCCTGAATGAGATTATCCTTTTCTGCTGATCTCTGAGAGCTTCTCAGAATCGATCACACGGATCTCCTTGCCTGAAAGTTTAAGGATCCCCTCTTTTTCAAACTCTTTCAGGAACTTAATCACACTTTCTACCGATATTGAAGCAAAATCGGCAATATCCTGGCGAGTTAGAAAGGCAAAAATGCCTTCACTTAGAAAAACCTCAGAGGAGAGGTATAGCAGGGAAGAGGCCAGTTTTCCACGCATATGTTTATAAGAGAGGTTGGATACAATATCCATCAGGCGATTCTCGGTTCCGTGGTTTTTTGAAGTGATCCGTAGGGCGAATTCATGATTGGTTTGAAGCAGCCTTTTAAGGCTTTCCTTTTCAATCATTAATATCTCAGAGTCCTTAAGGGCTACTGCTGAATAGGCGTAGGTATTTTCATCAAAGATGGTGGAGAACGCTAAGAAATCGCCGCTTCTGGCAATGGAGAGGTTCAGCTTCTTTCGTCCATCTGTCTGGAGAAAGGTCTTTACAAGCCCTGACTGTATGAACAGCACATGAGGAGCGAATGCGCCCTGTTTGAAAATATGTTCCCCTTTCAAATAAGTGAGCTGAGTCCTGTTCTTGCTAATGGACTCAAAATCTGCTTTTGAGATCAATTGGAAACAATCTGGTTCAGATCTTCGATCCTGATTATTATTAAGGTTTGCTGGTGTTGACATAGTTTGAAGGATGTAACAAAAATAGTGAAAAATAATAGCAAAAAAACTATGGACTTACAGCCTCCGTTTGAACCTACGTTACTCAATAATCAAGATATTTGTCCACCAATATTTATCATCTAATTTTTTATCATTATGAAATTGTTAAGTACGAGTTTACAAGAGGTTGAAACAGCTGATGAGCTGCAGAAGGTAATTAACGAACACAAGAATGTGATGGTTTGCTGTGGTCGCATGGGTCCCATGTGTATCCCGGTATACGGTATTATGGAGGAGCTGGAAGAGGAGCGCACAGATATCAAATTTGCTGTGATGGCTTTCGATTCACCTGAAGCCCATATAATACGTAATGCTCCCGAATGCAGGGGATTTATGGGATTGCCATTTACCATGTACTATAAGGACGGTAAAGTAGCACATGCTACCAGCAGTATACAGAGCATGGACATGGTTACCACTGTTCTGGATGAGCATTTCAGTACGTCCGATGTTGAAAAAGCATAGGTTCAGCCTCTGTTTCTTTCCAGATTAGAAAGCTATGGACGATTTATTTGATGTGATTATTGTGGGCGCTGGTGCAGCGGGTCTGACCGCGGGAATATACAGTTCCCGTGCCAAGCTTTCCACCCTGATCCTCAATGAGGGGGCAGTTGGAGGGCAGATGGTGCTGACCAATGAGATTGCCAACTATCCCGGTGTTGAGGTGACACCGGGGTATGCACTGGCCGGGATAATGAAGAAACAGGCCAATGAGTTCGGCTGTAAGATTAAATCCAACGTAAAGATCGCTGAATACGATCTGGATGGAAAGATCAAACGAGTGGTTCTCAAAAATGGGACTGAATTCAGATCCAGGAGTGTAATACTGGCTCCCGGCGGAAAGCCACGTCCCCTTAATATTCCAGGAGAAGACACATTCAAAGGTAGTGGGATTTCCTATTGCGCTACCTGTGATGGTGACTTTTTCAATGGGAAAGAGGTCATTGTGGTAGGAGGCGGGAACTCTGCGCTTGAAGAAGCTGTATCCCTTACCACCTATGCAGAAAAGGTGACTATAGTTCACCAGTTTGATCATTTTCAGGCATTTCAACATGCTGTGGATGAGGCTAGCCGGAACCCTAAGATTGATTTCATTATGGAGTCTGAGCTTCGCTCTTTCACAGGGAACGGAGTGCTCGAGGAGGTCTCCATTGAACATTTACCCACTGGCAAACATACCTCAAAAAAGATAGACGGGGTCTTTATTTTTGTAGGATATATGCCCAATACGGCTGACCTGAAAGGAACGATTGATCTGAACAAGAGAGAGGAGATCGTGGTAGACGAGAACCTGATGACCAATGTTCCAGGTGTATTTGCCGCTGGTGATTGCATTACAAAGAAGTACCGGCAGGTAACCACAGCAGTTGCTGATGGTACAATTGCTTCGTTGAGTGCAGCCGAGTATTTACGTTCCTAGAAAAAGCGAACAGCGGGAGGGTGCTGAGAAAAGCACTATCTTTAGCTGGTATAGATGAAAAACCAGCTGAAACTGAAGCAGGGGGCCTGGTATGGGGACCGGTACTGGAGTTTGAAGTTCCCTGAGCACTGGATTATTAACGTGTTCTCTCACAAGGAGACAAAGGCACTGAATGAGAACGAGATCATAAAAAAGATCAATACCCCCATTGGATCCGACGATTTTGTTACCCTGCTGAGACCCGGAAAGAGGGTGTTGATCATCTGCGATGACCTCTCACGCCCGACACGTACAGATTTGATCCTGCCTCTCCTGATCAATATGCTTGAAAAGCAAAGAATAGAGAGGACCGGTATTTCCATTCTTCTGGCCACAGGTACCCACAGGCCAATGAATAGAGAGGAGATCGAACTCAAGTTAGGAAAAGGGATTGCAGAGAGGTACAGGGTTTATTCTCACAATTTCAGAAGCAAAGGTGTATTCATGGGCAGAACATCCCGGGGAACTCCGGTCTATGTAAACAAGCAGGTTGCCAGGCATGATCTGATTTTAGGTGTGGGTGGGATCTATCCGCATAGTACAGCGGGATTCAGCGGAGGTGCGAAGTTGATTCTTGGAATTAGCAGCATCAGGACCATATTGCACTTCCATATGAGAAGAGAAGGAGCTCCCACAGGGGGACGAACTGACAATGAGTTCCGGTCCGATGTGCTGGAAGCGGCGCGGCTAGCAGGAATGAACTTCATTGTGAATTCCATGATCAATCAGGATCGGGAAATAACGGAAGTAGTATCAGGTGATGTGGAGAAGGCTTTTATTCGTGGAGTGGAACTGGCCAGAACTACCTATGGAGTGCCAAAACCCGATGCAGCAGAGTTTGATCTGGTCATAGCAGATACCTATCCCTTTGATGCATCCTATGCATTTACCCGTAAAGGATGGTGGCCGGTCAGGAATATCTCACAGGATTGTTATAAGCTGATCATCTCGTCCATGCATGAAGGTAAAGGCAGTCACCTGGTATATCCTATTCCCAACGATAAAAAGATCAATAAACTGAGGAGGTTGTATTTTGAGTGGCTCTCTTTTGGAGCGGGGCACTTTTTCTCCATCACGGTAGTATCCCGTTTACAGAGTATTTTCTCCCGTTTCAGGCGAAGAAGAAGCACTTTCAAGAGAGATCCTGACTCCAAAACTCCTTCCAAATTCGTTGAATCGGGATTCCCCGGAAGTGATGTGGACATTCTCCATCATGCCACAGGTGATCCCGAAAAATCCCTGGGAAAACTTCCCAACAAACTTTTTGGCGACCCTGATCACTACATCCGGTATATTGTTGAAAAGACGGGGAATAAACCCGTGAAAGTAGCACTATACCAGGCTTCTTCGCTGACCTATCCGCTATAAACCAGGAAGCACTGTCCTGACGATCATCGATTGGGGAAAGGGATCTACATCTTAGGCAGTAAACCCTGATACTTTACCCCTTCACGAGGTATCTCCATCCAGGAGGTGACTTTCTCCCTCCATTCCAGATAGTGAGCGGTCTCTTTATGAGCTGCTGCAGTATCCTTGTCCTCATACGCCTCGTAAAGAGTAAATTCCGCTGGATTATCTGCTTTCTGAAGTACATCAAACCTGAGGTTTCCGGGTTCTTTAACGGATTGGTGATGGTTTGCCGATGTAGCTTTGATGAAGTCATCGATATGTACCGGCTTCACCTTTACGTGCACGATGGTTACAATCATGAGTTGAATGTTTATTATACTTCTAATCTGATCCGCTTTTGGTTTCGATCACCACGACTCCATTACTTCCGCGTGCCCCGTAGATTGCCGCCATGCCGTCTTTCAGCACATTGATGGAACGCACATTACAGGGTACGATCCAATCTATACTGCCGGTGATTACTCCATCTACTACGTATAGTGCTTCATTGCTGCTGTTTATGGAGGTCATTCCTCTTATGATAACCTGGTTGTTTACCACCTGGACACCGGCCAAACGTCCCTGAATAAGGTCAAAAATATGATTGTAATTACAAAACTCATTGTTTTCGTCCTGGAGATTGCTTAAAGCATACGTGAGTTCATCTTCCTTTACATAACCCATGCCAGTGGCCAGCAACCTGTTTGGTTTTGTGTCTATGAAAATGAGATTGATGTGCAGGGTATCTGTATCTGGTCCTACTCTCTTCTTTACAGGCCTGAATACCTTCGGCTTGATCTGAATAACATCTTTCATGTAGCAGACGATGGTGAATTGCCCCAGTGAATCAGATGTAATGGTTGATTTGGCTTTCTTGGAAGTCACTTTCACGTTCTTTACCGGAAAAGTATTGAATGTTACCAGTTCCCCATGTACCACCCTGGTTTGGGACGATGCAGACAAAGTCAGCAACAGACCAGCTATCACACTCAGTAATAATTTCATTTCAGTAAGCTGATTGGTTTATAGCTCTTTCCTCATCTCTATGACCACCACTCCGTTTGCACCCCTTGATCCATACATGGAGGCATTTGCATCTTTCAGGATGTTGATGGTATTGATCTGACAGGGTGTGATCCAATCCAAACTGCTGGATTCAACGCCATTAACGATATAGAGTGCCTGATTCGCACCTGAAAAGGAATTCAAACCTCCTCTCACATAGATATGATTACCGGTTACCATGACTCCGGAAAACCGTCCTTTGATCAGGTCAAATATGTTGGCATAACTGCAGAACTCATTATTCTCATGCGCCAGGTGATCTATCGCATATAACAGGTCCTTTTCTTCCAAATACCCGCTGGAGATCATCCTCTCCCTGTTGACTTTGTTATCCACATAGATCAGATTGATCTCAAGGGAATCTGTATCTGAACCCACCCTTACATTTACCGGATTAAAAGTTTTGGATTTGATCCGGATCACATCCTTTTCGTAACAAACAATATTGAATTGACCCAGCGAATCCGTATGAATGGTGGCCTTCGACTTTTTAGCGTTCACTTCCACATTTTTCACCGGATAGGTATTGAATACTTTAAGTTTTCCGTGGACCACCCTGTTCTGCGCAGCGACTGTAGCTGCTAAAATTATCCCTGTGAATATGGTTATTAGGTGTTTCATAATTGTTGGGTATAATATATAAAGATACAACTCAAAAATCAATTACCTCTGAGAAAGCTATCCTTTTGACTGATCAAAAGATAATTGGTTTAATTCCATGGACTGCCCTTTTGAAACTAAATGTTACCTTTATTGCGTAAAATTATCAGTTAACCCTATTAACGAATATTTAAACGAAAACTAATTTATGGGAAGATCGCAGGAATCATTTAACAAAAAGGAAGTTAGAAAGAAGAAAGAGAAGAAGAGGCAAGACAAAGAGAAGAAACGTCTGGCGAGAAAGGAAGGGGAAAAGAGGGGAGGTCTGGACGATATGATCGCCTATGTGGATGAGAATGGAATGATTACTAATACTCCCCCCGATCCCGCAAATAAGAAAAAAACCAAAGCTGCGGATATTGAGGTCAGTGTTCCCAAACAGGATCCTTCCGCAAAAGCTGATCCCATCAGGAAAGGCAAACTTACCTTCTTTAACGATTCCAAAGGATATGGATTTATAAGAGATGATGAAACCCAGGAGAGTGTGTTTGTGCATGTGAATGAATTCCAGGATGATATTATGGAGGGGAACAGAGTAATATTCGAGGTGGAAAAGGGGCTGAAGGGACCTGCAGCTGTGAGGGTAAAATTGCAATCATAACCCGTATTTTATGAATACCAGTAACAACAATCTGCAAAAGATTTGTATTACCGTTATTCGCGTTGCCATAGGATGGCATTTTCTATTTGAAGGAATCTCTAAACTGTTTGTTGAAAACTGGTCTTCTCAAAGCTACCTGGCCAATTCTTTCGGTTTCCTGTCAGGATTCTATCATTGGTTAGCCGGAGGAGAAACTTTGGTGAAGGTGGTGGATCTCCTGAATGTGTATGGTCTGATCCTGATTGGAGTAGCATTGTTTATCGGGATATTTCTGAGGATTGCCTCCATGGCGGGTGTTGCGTTGCTGGTACTCTACTATTTCGCCTATCCACCCTTTGGTACTTCACTCTTTGGTTCGCTCGAGGGCCATTTCTATATCGTTAACCGGAACTTCATCGAAGCCGTTTTACTATTCTGGTTTGTGATCAGCAAACAGAGGGGATACGGAATAGATCTGCTGGTTAAATACCTCCGTTCCGAAAAAGAAGTGGATAGGCCTGCGGCTCCGGAAGCTGAGACAGGTGTTCCGAGTTCCCGGAGAGAGGTGCTCCGGAACCTGGCTACTCTTCCTTTCCTGGGAGCCATGGGATGGGGAGCATTCCGCCATAATAAAAAGGATGTGGATGTGATGTCAGGGGCCACCATTCAGTTGAATGTGGCTTCCGTGAGTGATTTGGAAGGGGAGCTCCCCAAAGGTAAAATTGGCGAGCACGAGATCAGCCGGCTGGTGGCCGGAGGTAACCTGGTGGGAGGATGGGCTCATGCCAGGGACCTGATCTATGTCTCCTCCCTCTTCAAAGCCTATAATACAGAAAAGAAAGTCTACGAAACCCTGATGTTGGCCGAACAGGCCGGAATCAATACTATCAATATAGGATTCCCTACCAACGAACTGCTTGCCAGGTATAAAAAAGCCACCGGGAGCAAGATTAAGGTGATCTCTCAGATCCATCCTGACTTGCAGCGGGAGGATTTTTTTGTCAATATTGATAAAGCCATCGATTTCGGAGTGGATATTGTTCAGATCCAGGGGAACCAGGTGGACTGGCTGGTGCAGGACAACCGGATCGATGTGGTGGAGAAGATGATAGATCACATCAGAAGGCAGGGTTATGTGGCCGGCATGGGAGCCCATACCGTAGATGCATTGATCGCCTGTGAAGAGCATGGGATCATTCCCGACTATTACATGAAAACCATGCACCACGATAACTACTGGTCGGCCCATCCGATCGAGAACCGCATACCCTACGAAGTGGACGGTAAAAGGCACCTGGACCACAACAAATTCCATAACAACTGCTTCTGCCTGTTTCCTGAAAGGACCGTGGAATTCGTGAACAGGGCTACCGTCCCTGTCATGGGTTTTAAGGTGCTGGCAGCCGGAGCCATTCAACCGGTGGATGGATTTAACTGGGCCTTCAAAAACGGTGCGGATTTCATCTGTGTGGGGATGTTCGACTTCCAGGTCGTCGAAGACGTAAACATAGCCATTGATGTCCTGAACCACCTGGAAGGACGTCAGCGGAAATGGTATGGGTAATTAATAAGTTCGAGAGCCAGGCTGTAACAATAAACTTGTGACTTAATTCAGGAGATATGATAAAGAAGAGTGTTGTACTTTTTTTTGGATTGATTTTATCAGTCATTTCGTTGGATGCCCAGGAGTGGAGTTTGGTGTGGATGGATGAATTTGACGGTATTGAATTGGATCAGAGTAAATGGGCTTTCCAGACAGGTACCGGGGTAGAATATGGAATCCCGGACTGGGGAAACAATGAGCAGCAATATTACCAGGAGGAGAATGCGGTAGTGGCTGACGGTATGCTGACAATTACCGCGAAGAAAGAGGGAGTAGGTGGCAAACCATATACCTCGGCCAGGATACGAACCAAGGATAAGGCCGACTGGAAATATTGCCGGGTGGAGTTCCGTACCAAAATGCCGCTGGGTAAAGGGCTTTGGGCTGCCGTGTGGATGTTGTCCTCTTATGATGCCTACGGGGGATGGGCTGCCAGTGGTGAAATAGATATCATGGAATACCTGGGTCATGAACCCAGCAAGGTTCATGGAACCCTTCATTTTGGAGATGAGTGGCCCCAAAACCAGCACAAAGGAACCCATTTTACATTGGCTTCAGGCGATTTTCATAGTGATTTTCACGATTTTGCGTTTGAATGGGAGGAAGGCGAGATGAGATGGTACGTGGATGGAGAGTTGTACCAGGAGCTGGGTATTGGGGATTGGTGGACCACAGGATATGATTTTCCGGCTCCGTTCAACAGGCCTTTTCACCTGCTGGTCAACCTGGCTGTGGGTGGAAACTGGCCCGGGAATCCCGATGGCACTACTCAGTTCCCACAAGATATGGTAATCGATTACATCAAAGTGTATGAGAAGTTTCCCGTGGGAGTATCTCAAGGGGAACAAGGGAATGAGCATCAAATCAGGTTGGAGCAGAATTACCCCAATCCGGCCGGGAAAGAGACCCGGTTCTTATTCAACCTGTCGGCACCCCTTCATGTGGTCCTTGATGTGTATGATATCACCGGAAGAAAGGTGGACGAGCTAATCAACAGCCTAATGCAGGAAGGGCAACACCACTTAACATACGATCTGTCAGAGCTATCGCCTGGCATTTACAGTTACAGGTTTAAAGCCGATAACTATGTAGCTGTTAAAAAGATGCAGGTATTGTAACCCTGCTATACATTATTCATGGCCAGGTGAACCAGGTACATGACCGATTTATAGTCGATCCCGCTGTTCCTGGATAGTCCGATCTCGCAGGTACGGCTGTTGGAGTAGCCAGCAGATAGTTCATTCACCTCTATTTTAAGGTTTCGCAGTGCCCAACTGTTGATCTCAGGCAGTGAGAAGCCTTTGTCACCTGCAAAACCGCAGCACCCCACCTCTTCGGGGAAAACCGGATGCTCTGTACAAGCTTGCGCCACCTTCATGAATTTATCCTGAAGTCCCATTTTCGTGCTGGTGCATGTGACGTGGAATGCCATTTTCTCAGGAGACTTTTTCAACTCCAGTTTATCAAGCAGGTGGTCGTGGATGAATTCCACCGGCTCGTAGAGTTTCAGTTTATCGGTCATTACCCTCTTCATTCGATGCGTGCAGGGACTGGTATCGCAAAGTACCGGGTATTCTCCACCTTTACTGACTTTCATAAGAGCTTCTTCCAGTTCACTGGACTTGGCATCTGCAATATCATTAAAGCCTTTACTCTCCCAGGGAGTGCCACAACAGAGGGTGTTCATATCCTCCGGATATATGACAGAATAACCCGCTTTTTCCAGAACCTCCACAGTAACCTGAATCAGTGGTTTTTTTACAGCATCTCTCACCGATGTTCCCATGCTCTGGTTGATGCAGCTGGGGAAGTAGACCACCTTCATGGTGCCCTCTTTGCAGGCAGGGGATATCAGCTGTGACGCTTTTACAGGCCGGGGCATGTGCCGGTCCCAAATGAAGATCTTTTTGAAAGGCAGTATCCTGCCCATGAGAGTCATCATCCCCAGACCAAATTTCACAAAGGCATGTACCGCTTTGAAATGATTGCCTATCCACGTAGCCACTGGATTACCAGGCCGTTTCCGGGCGTTGTTCCTGGCCCGTATGTGTTTAATCATTTGACCCGTATCGATGGAGAGGGGACAGGAAGTGGCGCATAATCCATCTCCTGCACATGAGTCCTCCCCTTCATATCTGAAGGCTTTCTCCAGATTACGAAGACGCACCCTGTTTTCATTGCTGACGCTGAGCCGCTCAATCTCCCTTTGTACAACGATTCGCTGTCTGGCCGTCAGTGTCAATCCATTGGTAAGGCAGTTGATCTCGCAGAACCCACATTCGATGCACTTATCCACAGCTTCGTCAATTATTGGTAACGGTTTGAAGTGCTTGAGATGCAGTTGCGGATCTTCAGAGATGATCACATCCGGATTAAGTATGGCATGGGGGTCAAAAGCTTGTTTGATCTCCTTCATGATCTCGTAGAGTTCGGTGCCCCACTCATATTTCACAAAGGGTGCCATATTCATTCCGGTGCCGTGCTCCGCCTTAAGCGAACCATTGTATTTGTCAACGATAAGTCGTGTAAGCTGGTCAATCATATGCTCATATTTCTTCAGCTCCTCCGGATCATGAAAGTTTTGGGCGAAAATAAAATGGAGATTCCCGTCCAGCACATGGCCATAAATGACGGCATCTTTGTAATCCAGTTCATCCAGCATGTTTCGCATATCGATCACGGCATCGGTGAGGTGCTCGGCACGAACAGCTATATCTTCTATGATTACGCTGGTGCCAGGCTTTCGCATTCCACCTACAGAGGGGAATACCCCTTTTCGAACATTCCAGTAATCTATGATTTGTTTACTGTCGCTTGTTACCTCAAAGTCACGTTCCAGTTCAAACCCTTCGAGTGCATCCTCCGTTTTCCTGATCAGGGTATCCAGAGCTTCCTGACTTTCAGCCTCCAGATCGATGAGTAAAGCAGTTACATTTTTACCCAGATCTTTGAGGTAGTCGGGAATTCCCGGATTATCTTCCACGGAGCGAAGTGCTTCCCGGTCCATGATCTCAATGGCAGGTACACGGGCCTTACGCAGCGGTGGTACCGCATTGCAGGCCGTTTCAAGATCCTTAAAATAGATCAGGGAAGATGCCCTGAAAGGGAGTACGGGGATGGTCCTGAAGGTGGCCTCGGAAATGAATCCAAGGGTTCCTTCAGATCCTACCATCAGGTGTAGCAGGATATCCAACGGATCGTCAAAATCGAGAAAAGAATTTAATCCATATCCGGTAGTATTCTTAATGCTGTATTTCTCTCTGATCTTCTCTACCCATTCAGGTTGAGTGCTGATCTTCTTTTTCAGCTCTGTGAGTGTGTCAATCAGTTTTGGCTTTTTCGCTACAAAGGCTTTCCGGCTTTCCGCATCCCCACTGTCCAACAGCGTACCATCTGAGAAAATGATCCGGGCCGACTCTATGGTAGCATAGCTGTTGGCGTGAATGCCACAGCTCATGCCACTGGCATTGTTGGCAATAATACCACCAACCATGGCCGAATTGATGGAAGCAGGATCGGGTCCGAATTTCATCCCATACGGTGCCAGAACCTGGTTGAGACGGGTACCGGTAATTCCGGGTTGAGTTTTAATGTATCTGCCATTATCGAGGATCTCATACCTGTTCCATTGATCACCCCTGGCCTGCATTAATACCGAATCGGAGATAGATTGGCCCGAGAGACTGGTCCCGGCTGAGCGGAATGTGACCGGTGTTTTCGTTTCATTCAGGATCCTGATTGAGTCAATCACCTCTTTTTCACCATCCGGTTTGAGTACTATTTGTGGAATTTTCTGGTAACAACCGGCATCAGCAGCTGTGGCAATACGGGTCAGGTCGTCTGTATACACCTGTCCTTTTCCAATCTCTTTGATCAGTTTTTGCTGGATATCTTTCATCGGTGTAAATGCAATTAAAATTTGTATGATGTATTATCCTTTGTAAAGTTAAATATTATCTTTGTATATCAAATCTTAATTCACATGCCCCACAAATTTTTGATGATAGGATTTTTTCTTGGAATTCTATCCGCAACGACGCTTTTTACAGCAAATGCACAGGTAAAAACAGGGATCGAAGTACTCGAAGAAAGAGGATTTGATATCCTGGAAGGAAAAAGAGTAGGATTGGTTACCAATCCCACGGGTGTGGACAGCCAGCTGCGCTCGACCATCGATATTCTCCACAACCATGTTAATCTCACTGCATTGTTTGGCCCGGAACATGGTGTGCGGGGTGATTTTTCTGCGGGTGACCACGTGGGTGACCAGGTGGATGAGCAAACCGGGGTACCTGTATATTCACTTTATGGTAAAAACAGGAAGCCTGATCCTGCCACTCTGGACGAGGTGGATGTGATCGTCTATGATATACAGGATGTGGGGGTCAGGTCATATACTTTTATCAGCACCATGGGACTGGTCATGGAGGCTGCAGCCGAACTGGATAAAGAGGTCGTGATCCTGGATCGACCCAATCCGCTGGGCGGTACCCGGGTTGAGGGCCCTCTGGTGAAGGATGGTTTCCACTCTTTTGTGAGTCAGTACAAAATTCCTTACAGGTATGGGCTCACCTGTGGAGAGCTGGCTATCTTCCTCAATGAGGAAGGGATGCTCAGTGATGAAGCTAAATGCAAACTTCATGTGGTTCCCATGGAAGGGTGGTGCAGGGAGATGACCTTTGACCGGACAGGTCTTCCCTGGGTTCCCACATCTCCTCATATTCCTGATTACAAGAGTGCATTTTTCTATCCGGCTACCGGGATTATCGGGGAGTTGGATCCCAATATGATCGGTATAGGGTATACCCTGCCGTTCCAGTTGATGGCTACGGAAAATGTAGATGCTGGTCAGCTGGCTGATGCTCTCAATTCACTCAATCTGGAAGGAGTGATATTTCGGCCTATCTACTATAAACCTTACTATATGTCCAAAAAGGGGATCCCCATGCAGGGAGTTCAGGTCCACCTGACCCAACCCAATCGGGCAGCATTAACTGAGATTCAATTCTGGTTTCTCCAGGAGGCACACAAGATCGATCCCTCCTTTAACCCTTTTGAGGGTAAGGAGGACCGCTACCGCATGTTTGATTATGGATGTGGATCAGACTTGTTGCGTAAATCTTTGATGAAAGATTTTAACTTTGATATGCTATTGAGCTATTGGACCCATGATTCAGAAGATTTCAAAAAGCGATCCGAACGATACTACCTCTATAAATAGACAACCAGATGCGCCAAAGATTTAAACAGATCTCCATAGCCGCATTCCTCTCCATTTTATGGCATTCTTCTGTAGCTCAGAACTCACAAACTATCCCTGACTCTGTTGTAGCTGCACAGGTGGAGCAAAGTGCCAGTTCCATGCTGAACAGCGAATGGTTTACAGAGGTAACTGGCTATCAGACAAGGGATTCCATTGAAATCACAGAAATAAAGATATCCAGAAAACCTGAAAGAATCAGGGTGCATACTGAGCGAAAGCTGGCGTATGCTCCCATGAGAGAGATTATTGTGGACAGCCTTGAAAAAGGATTGAGAGTACATCTGGGAGAAGAATTTGCCGGGTACTCCTTTGAACTCTATTCAGGGAAGAAGAATCTCCGGGATTTAATTCCTAATTATTACAGGAACGACCGAAAGAGATCAGATAAGCAACGGGCACCAGGAACACTCAAGAGAAAATCTCCGCCACTGGTAGAGAACCTTACGAAAGCACATATCACGGATCTGGCCCTTTACAACATACACATAGCTCTCTGGCACAGTCATGGCTGGTACTACGAACCCAAACTGCACCGGTGGGAGTGGCAGCGGGCACGGATATTTCAAACTGTGGAGGATATCTACCCCATGGCTTACACGCTCCCTTTCCTGGCACCAATGCTGGAGAATGCCGGAGCCAATGTGTTGATGCCCAGGGAACGGGACTGGCAGATTCATGAGGTGGTGGTTGACAATGACGGAAGCCATGACAACAGCCTGTATCTGGCTTCCGATAATGTACTGGAAAGTGAGGATAGTACAGGATTTGGATTGGGAAATCCCCCTTATATCCATGAGAATCCTTTTCGACAGGGATCCTATGCTAAGATGAAAGCGGCCCGAAATGCCAATGGATTTATTCACTGGATACCTCAAATACCAGAGGATGGAGAATATGCAGTATATGTCTCCTATAAGTCATCGTCTGAGAATGTAACAGATGCCAGGTACCAGGTATATCATGCCGGAGGGGTAACCGAGTTCTCGGTAAATCAGCAAATGGGAGGAGGCACCTGGATCTACCTGGGAAAATTCCTATTCAGCAAAGGGATTAATCCCACATCAGGGAAAGTGATCCTGACCAACCAGAGCAAGAAAAGGTCTGGAGAGGTAACTGCAGATGCAGTGAAATTCGGTGGAGGAATGGGCAACATCGAAAGGAATGGTCTCGTTGGTAATCGCCCCAGATACCAGGAAGCAGCCAGGTACTTCCTTCAGTATGCGGGATTCTCAGATAGTCTGGTGTGGAGTTTGAATGAGAACAATGACTATAACGACGATTATCAGTCACGAGGTGAGTGGGTTAATTATCTGGTAGGAGCCCCTAAGGGACCTTCCGTAAACAGGTATGCCAAAGGATTGGGAATCCCGGTGGATCTCTCTTTCGCATTCCATACTGATGCAGGGATTTCTGACAACGATACAGTGATAGGAACTCTGGGGATCTATAGTACTACGCACGATGGAGGGTATTTTCCCGGAGGGCTCTCCAGAATGGCTTCCAGGGATCTTACTGATCTGATCCAAACACAGATAGTGGAGGATGTGCGGTCTGCATACGATCCGGCGTGGACCCGCAGAGGAATGTGGGATCGCGGATACAGCGAGGCATACAGACCAAATGTTCCTACTATGTTGCTCGAACTATTCTCTCACCAGAATTTCCTGGACATGCGTTTCGGTCAGGAACCCATGTTCAGGTTTGATGTGAGCCGGGCCATTTACAAGGGCATGCTGAAGTTCCTGCATACCTATTACGGGATAGAGTATGTTGTGCAACCCTTGCCTGTGGATCATTTTGCAGCAGAATTTGAATCGGGAGGGGAGATCCGCCTGAGTTGGAAACCTCAGTCAGATCCCCTGGAATCTTCAGCTGATCCCGAGAGTTACATGGTCTATACCCGGATCAATGAGGGAGGATTTGATAATGGAATCCCGGTAGCAGATACCTTTTTCACCTGGGAAAAAGCTTACACCGATTCTATCTATTCCTTTAAGGTGACTGCGCTGAACCGGGGAGGAGAGAGCTTTCCATCGGAAATACTCTCGGTTAGCAAAGCGAAAGATTCAAAAGGGACTATACTGATTGTCAATGCATTTGATCGTACCGGAGGGCCTGCCTGGTTTGATGATGAGCGGTATGCCGGGTTCCTTCAGATGGTGGATCACGGAGTTCCCTATGGTGCAGATCTTCATACCGTGGGTGCACAGCATGACTTTATGAAGAGCTCTCCCTGGCTGGACGATGATTCCCCGGGGCACGGCGCTTCATATGCGGATATGGAGCAACATGTAATCCCGGGCAATAGTTTCGATTTCAGTTTTGTTCACGGACTTTCCATCCTGGATGCAGGATATTCTTTTATATCGGTCAGTGACGAATCGGTACTGGCTGGCTCTGTTGATCTGCACTCTTTCCCCATGGTAAATTACCTGGCAGGGGAGGAGCGCACCACTTTTATGCCCAAGAATGACTCTACAGCACATTTCCAGGTATTACCCGACAACATGCTTGATATACTGGGAGCCTACCTTACATCGGGGGGGAGCCTGATGCTGTCGGGTGCACATATTGCCTCTGATATCCATTTTCATGGGCAGGATTCCATCATTGCTGATCTGCTGAAATATAAATGGAGAACCAGCAATGCATCCCGGTTAGGTGATTTTTATTTCATGAATCCTGAATTTGCAGAGGTGACTGATCATTTCACCTTCAATACGGAGATCCACCCCCGTATCTATACGGTGGAGGGTGCCGATGCTTTGGAACCGGTCGATTCCACAGCCACTACGCTTATCAGGTATGTGGAGAATAATATGAGCGGAGCAGTGGCTTATAGGGGAGATTATGGAGTGGTTGCACTTGGATTTCCCTTTGAAACCATCATGGATCAGCAGGCCAGGAATCACATGATGAAGAGAATAATAAACTATTTAATGAATGAGAGAGAAGATGAGTAAAATTAATTGCTTTATACCTGTTAGTGACTACAACGGATGGGAGGATTCCCTGAAGGAGCTGGTTTCATCCAGCCTGATCAATAGGATATATCTGATGGGTGAGGAAAAACCTGGATGGCAAATACCCGGGTGTGAATATATAAAGACCGGAGGCGGTTTCAGTACCGATACCATAAAGAAAATTGCTGACCATTCCACGGGTGTTCAATACTCTATGATCATAACAGGGGAATCGAAGATCAGTTTTGGAATGCTGGCTCTGGAAAGATTTGTATCCGTTGCAGGAGAGCTGGAAGCCGGATTGGTATATTCAGATTACTTTGACCAGGCGGAAGGAAAACTCTCAGCTCACCCTGTAATCGATTATCAGTCGGGCAGCCTGAGGGATGATTTTGAATTTGGTCCGGTTCTCCTCTATAATAGCAAAGCACTGATTCATGCGGCAGAGGAAATACACGATTCCTACTCTTTTGCCGGACTTTACCAGCTCAGGTTGAAGATCAGTCAGGAGAGATTGCCGGTCCGGATACCTGAGTACCTCTATGCAGTACAACCTCACGATACCCGTGTATCGGGCAAGAAGCTCTTCGATTATGTCGACCCAAAGAACAGGGAGGTCCAGATAGAGATGGAGAAAGCAGTGACTACCCACCTGAAGGAGACAGGAGGATACCTGGAACCAGAATTTGAAAAGATCAGGTTTGAAGAGGATCAATTTGAGGCAGAGGTATCAGTGATCATACCTGTGCTGAATAGGGAAAAGACAGTTGCGGATGCCATCGAGTCTGTCATGTCGCAGAAGACCAGTTTTGCTTTTAATCTGATTCTGATAGACAATCATTCCACCGACAGGACCACCGACATTGTCTCCAAGCTGGCCGCCACCTATCCCAATCTGATACATGTGATTCCAGATCGGCATGACCTGGGAATTGGAGGGTGCTGGAATGTGGGTATACATCATCCTGAATGCGGGAAATTTGCAGTCCAGCTGGACAGTGATGATATCTACAATGGGGAAGATACCCTGGAACAGATAGTACAAGCGTTTTATGAGCAACAGTGTGCTATGGTGATAGGGTCCTATCAGATGACCAATTTCGAACTGGAGGAGATTCCACCGGGAGTAATCGACCACAAGGAGTGGACTCCGGAAAACGGCCGGAATAATGCCCTGCGTATTAATGGATTGGGAGCTCCGCGTGCATTCTATACACCTGTATTGAGAAAGATCAATGTGCCCAATGTGAGTTATGGGGAAGATTATGGAGTGGGCCTTGCCATCAGCAGACATTACCAGATCGGGAGGATCTATCATCCTGTATACCTGTGTCGCCGGTGGGAGGACAATTCGGATGCAGCACTGAGTATTGTAGCCATGAACAAGCATAACTTCTATAAGGACCGTTTGCGAACCTTCGAGCTGACGGCCCGGATCAATCTGAACAAAAGCAGAGGATGAATTACCAGGAGAAAGCAGATACAATGTTTAAGGAGCAGAAGGTAAGCTGGCCTCTGCTGCGAACCAACTGGGAGAAGTTAAGTGAGGCACAGTTGAAACGATTTGAATTTGAGGGCTTCTCCATATTGGTGCAGTGCAACCCTAAGCGCATCGTTTCATCGGCTGCCAAGGTAGATAAGGTCTCCATAGAGAACCGCAACTGTTTTCTTTGTGCCGAACATCGTCCCCTTGAAGAAAAGAGTACATGGTTTGAAGATGATTATGAGATCCTCTGCAATCCATTTCCCATATTCAAGAAGCATTTTACCATTGCCAAAGCAGATCATACCCCCCAGGTAATCGAATCCGAGTTCTCCCGCTTCCTGGATCTAAGCAGGGCATTGCCCGATCTTGTACTCTTTTACAATGCTCCAAACTGTGGAGCTTCGGCTCCCGACCACATGCATTTCCAGGCCGGGAACAGGGGATTTATGCCCCTGGAAGATGAAAATAGGGTGCTGATTCACAAATACGGAAATGTGCTGCTCAACTCTGCAGAACTAACCGTTACAGCGGTCGACGATGGGCTGCGCAGGTTCCTGGTCCTTGAGTCGGATTCCAAAGAACCTCTGGAGATGTGTGGCTACCATGTGTTCAGTTTTGTCAGTAATCTGCAAAAAGGAGAGGAACCAATGATCAATATTCTCGCCTACTACAGGGACCGTTGGCAAATATTTGTTTTTCCACGTGACAAACACAGACCGTGGCAATATTTTGAAGAGGGAGAGAAAAACATACTGTTAAGTCCCGCTTCCGTTGATATGGGAGGGACACTCATCACCCCGCTGGAGAAAGATTTCAATAAAATCACCCGCGAAGATATCATCGATATCTTTTCCCAAATTTCATTTTCAGAGGTGCATTTCAACGCACTTACCGCACATGTAATAACTAAGCTGCAAACAGATGATTAGAAAGCCTGCTCCAACCATCCAGGTGGGCATTATGAATGCCCCGGTGATCAATTTCAAGCTGATAGGGCAATATGCCATTGACGGGGAGGAAGTGAGATTTAAGAATAGCGAGGCCAGAATAAAGGAGGGAGCCATTGAACTGGCCGGTCAGGACATACCCTGTCAGGCAGGCGAGTCGGTGATCCTGAACCCTCTCGATACAAGTCTCTGCCGTTTCACTTTAAGGGATGTAGTGATAGGTATCGGATTTCACTGGGAGCAGAAGGAGGATCAGGAGTTTCAGGGTGCATTGAAACTAATGGTTTCCGGTGAGAACATCCAGGTGGTCAATATCATTTCGCTGGAGGATTATCTGATTAGTGTCATCTCCTCGGAAATGCGTGGTGATAGTTCTCCGGATCTGCTGAAGGCACATACGATCATATCGCGAAGCTGGTTGCTAGCACAGATTGAAAAACAAGATAAGCTGGTTGAAGCAGGAACATCCTACCAGCTAATCCATGAATCAGATGATGAGTATATCCGATGGTATGACAGGGAGGACCATCACGATTTCCATGTGTGTGCAGATGACCATTGTCAGCGATACCAGGGGGTCACCAGGGCCCACAATCCGGAGGTGATAAAGGCTGTAACCGAAACCACGGGTGAGGTGCTGATATATGAGGGCACCATATGTGATGCACGGTTTTCCAAGTGCTGCGGCGGAGTAGTGGAGCAATTCGAGTACTGCTGGGAACCGGTGTCCCATCCCTACCTGCAACGTGTGGATGACAATCCGGCCGGTGCAGGCATCAACACGAATGACCTGAAGGTTGAGGCCAACGCTGAAAGATTTATTCAAAATAGTCCGGATGCATTTTGCAACACCAGGGATGCCGATTTGTTGAAGCAGGTGCTGAATGATTATGATCAGTCCTCACAGGACTTTTACCGGTGGACGGTTACCTTTACTCAGCGGGAGATCTCCGGACTCATCCTTGAGAAGTCTGGCATCGATTTCGGAGAGATCATCGATTTGATTCCGGTGGAACGTGGCGAATCGGGCAGGCTGGTCAGATTAAAGGTAGTGGGTAGAAAGAAAGAGTTGATCATTGGGAAGGAACTGGAGATCAGGCGCTGGTTGAGCCAGTCACATCTCTACAGTTCTGCCTTTATTATCGAAAAGCAGCAAATAAAAGAGGGAATTCCGGGCAAGTTCATTCTGAAAGGTGCAGGATGGGGGCACGGTGTGGGGCTTTGTCAGATCGGAGCTGCAGTGATGGCAAACAAAGGATATACCCATCAGGAGATACTTTCTCACTATTTCGTCAATTCGAAGCTTGATAAACGATATGGATAAATCAGAAAACGCTCAACTACCGAAAGAAAAAGGAATCAGACCCTGGCTCTGGGTCCCTTCCCTCTATTTTGCAGAGGGTATCCCCTATGTACTGGTGATGACCCTGTCTGTGATCTTCTATAAAAGGATGGGTATTTCAAATGCAGAAATTGCCCTCTATACCAGTTGGCTCTATCTGCCCTGGGTGATTAAACCCCTCTGGGGTCCTGTGGTGGATATCCTGAAAACCAAGCGGTTCTGGATCCTCATCATGCAACTTTTTATCGGGGCCGGACTGGCAGGTGTGGCTTTTACTATCCCGGTGGAGCGCTTTTTACAGTTTACTTTAGCCTTCTTCTGGCTGTTAGCCTTCAGTTCGGCTACCCACGATATAGCGGCAGATGGATTTTACATGCTTGGATTATCAAAACATGATCAGGCCTTTTTTGTGGGTATACGAAGCACTTTTTACCGGTTGGCCATGCTTACCGGACAGGGTCTGCTGGTGATTCTGGCGGGCTATTTTGAGGCCAAAACCGGGCTTCCGCCGGTTGAAGTGGAGGTTGTTACCATTGAAGGTCAAACCCCAACCATCTTCAATCCCGTTCAATCCGATCCGGATCAAAATGCAGAGGAAATCTATTTTTATAGTCCGGAGAAGGTTGAAATCGGTACGGGAAACATACCGGCAACGGTAGTTGACAGCCTGGTTAACCAGGTTGATGCCTGGAACTCAGAGCATGGATTTTACTCAGCTGATGATCCAGCCGGATCCGGCTCTTCCGAGTCTGCTCTTACCGGCAATGTGGGTATCACCTGGATCCGGTTAAGTAAAAAGCCTGAGGAAGGTGAGAATATTGTATTGAATTTCAGTCATGAGAAGGGGGATAAAAGTATCGGACTGGCCCGAAGTTACCGGTTCGAATTCAATGAAAAGAACTGGGATGTCCCGGCATATGCGGTCTTTCAGCTGGATCCAAGGTTAGACAAAGCCACCTCAGCCAGTTTCAACGGTCTCAGTGGCAACATCCGGTTTGCCTGGACCATGGTATTTGCCATCATTGCAGTGATCTTTGCAGGCTTCTTTGTCTATCACCGTTTTGTATTGCCAAGACCGGAGGAGGATAAACCCAACCGTTCCGGCGAGAAGGGATTCTGGAGCGAATTCATTAACACTTTTGCGGAGTTCTTCAGGAAAAAGAACATTGGTGTGATCCTTCTATTCCTGCTGGTCTACCGGCTAGGGGAGTCGCAGCTGGTAAAACTGGCTTCCCCGTTCCTGCTGGACTCCAATGAAGCCAACGGACTTGGGCTTACCACAGGCGAACTGGGCATGATCTATGGAACCATCGGGATCGTTGCCCTTTCAGCAGGAGGGATCCTCGGGGGGATAGTAGCATCCCGGAAAGGATTAAAATACTGGCTCTGGTGGATGGTGGCGTGCATGAACCTGCCCAATGCGGTGTATGTATTTCTCTCCTATACCATGCCTTCTTCCCTCTGGATCGTGGGTGCCTCTGTGGCTGTGGAACAGTTTGGATACGGGTTTGGTTTTACGGCTTATATGCTCTATATGATTTACGTTTCGGAGGGCAAACATAAGACGGCGCATTTTGCACTGACCACCGGTTTTATGGCTCTTGGTATGATGATACCAGGGATGATCAGCGGCTGGCTTCAGGAGCAGATCGGTTACCAGCACTTCTTTATCTGGGTGATGTTCTGTACCATTCCAAGCTTTATAGTGATCCCCTTCCTGAAGATCGATCCGACATTCGGGAAGAAGAACAACAACACTTAGGAGACATTGGAAGTCAGAGTGACTCCTCATCAAGGATAATCTCCGCTGCGATACGAACGGCAGTGCGGACCACTGCGCTGCAGTGTTCAGTGGCATCTGCTTCCTGGAATTCCTGAAGTTCATCCGGATCGGTGAGACGAAAGCATTTTCCGAATTTCACTTGCTGAATATCATGGCACATGGTACTGCCATACTCTTCCTCAAACCGGGTGCAAAACTCCCCGGATGGGACCAGCGATTCCCTGTAGGTCTCCCAATCGCTCAGCCTGCCCTTTCCACGTCCATAGATTAGGCCGAATGCCATGAGAGGTCCGGTTACAGCTCCGCAGGTTTCACCCCGTTCGGCTATTCCTGTGAGCGGAGTAAGTGCCTTTACGATCTCATCCCCTTCCAGTCCAAACTGTTCCTGAAGTGCCAGGAAGCTGCTCTGCGCACAATGGTGGGAGAGTTGCATGTATTGATTGACCTTCTGATCGAGCAGTTTCATGACCAGTTCCCTGGGGAGCTTCCGGTTATTATCCAGCTCCTTCTGAAAAGTTGCAGGGGCAGCGCCCGAATCGTTCAGGTTTTCAGCGCTTTTAGAATCATCTGAGTGCTCGCTACTTTCCTTACTCGCCTGTTCCTCCTTATTGCCACATCCTCCCAACAGAGTAGCTGAAATGGCTGCCAGAGAAACGCGATGGATAAATTCCCGACGTTTAAGATCCATTTTCATAACATGACTGATTTAGTCAAAGTTATGAAATCTGAGTCAGATAGAAATGCTCAGGGTTTCGGCTGAATTTTTGACTGGGTATTCAAAATAAAGGTCTCCACCTTATCCCGATTCATACCTGCAACTACCAGTGGGGCTTCCCCTTCAAATAAGAGCAGCGATTCAACCATTCCATGAAGCATCAAACCACTTTCTGACGGATTCTTCAGATCGCTTAAAGGTTGATTCTCTTTACTCAGCAAAACGATTCCCTTATTTGCATCATAGTAGCCCGTACTCACATCCCAGGTGTGGTCATTGCCTGCCATCAGCACATCGGGATAGCTGTCATTATTAAAATCATGGACTACGGTGTTTGTAATGGGCGAAACCTGAGCACGCGCAGGTAGCTTTTCCCATTCAAACCCATCATTATGATTCCACAGTATATAGCTGGCAGTGGTGTTGACCTGGCATGTATAGTTGATCCGCTTGCGGATGGCATCATCGAATATATCCTCCATGGAGGCATAACTGAAATCAGTATAATTCTGGAATAACCTGAGAAAATAGGAGGATTGACCCACCAGTTCGTCCAGGTAGTTCACCGGGTATTCTCTCATTACTCCAAAGGGGTCTTTCCAGTACCCTGTGGCAATGGGATCCAGTGTTCCATTCAGATCCAGGTCCAGTGCATAAATCCTCAGAGGATATTGCTCGGTTGCCGTAAAGCGGTGATTCTCACCCAGATTGCCCAGAATGTAATCCTCATCTCCATCCTGATCAAAATCAGCAGCCGATATGGAATACCATATTCCATGCTTTAATTCAATCTCAGGGATCTCCTGACTTACCACTCTTTCTCCCTGGATATTCTTCAGAATGGCCATTGAGTTCAACTCCCTGGTAACAAGGAGGTCTGTCCATCCGTCCTTATCATAATCACTCCAGACGGCATCGGTGACCATACCCAGGTTGATACTCAACGCGTTTTCTGCGCTGTACGATCCCCCGTCATTCATAAGGATCCAGGAATCATTGGAAAGGGGATACATACCTTTCTTGATTCTTGCGCCTATAAAGAGATCCATGTCACCATCCTGATCAAAGTCATACGGCCTTACAACCGAAGCTGGGAAAGGAGTGGTAGGAAGCTCTGACCGGATGTACTTGCCCCCTTTGTTTTCATAATGATAATGTATATAACTTTCAGCCTGTCTCTCGTAGCCTCCTGACAGGGTAATGATATCATTATCTCCGTCCATATCTGTATCCACAATAGCCAGATCGGCTTCGGGAACCTCCTTGAGGCCAGTCAGACCCTCCAACTCTGCTTCAATGAATCCGGACATGGTCCGTAAATAGACCTTTGTAGGGAGTGTATTTGTGGCACCCACGATGAGGTCCTTCGCCCCATCCCCGTTTATATCTCCCTTCTGCATCCTGGGTCCTATCTGTGAGAACTTATGCGGAATAATAACCTGTATATACTTGAAATCAATGAAGTCTTCCTGAGAGTGCACATAGGAGATCACACTATCGGTTCTGGCAAAGAGGAGATCATCTTCTTCTTCAAAAATTGATGGAGCTTTCCTGGGTCTGGAGTCTTTTTCATCCATAGTGATCCTCTGATTGGCTTCCACATCTTTCAGGAGCGATACATTTCCGGTAGAGGGCCAGATCACTTTTATGGAATCGATCTTCACCTCCTCCGACAATCCGAAATGAACAACCGGATCTACCGAGGAGATATATCCTCTCGACAGGAAGTGCTCCTGAAACTGGTAGATACCGCCGGACCACAACTCTATCTTGGCCCCCAGGGCGGCACTATTATTCTCTTTGCCGATCAGTTCTATCCGAATATAATTTCCCTTCTTTTTTGCTTTTTCACGGGTGGTGTTCCGATAAATAAAGGCTTCGTCGTTCAGGTTGTTTACCACATAATCGAGATCACCATCCTCATCCAGATCCACAAATGCAGCACCATAGGAATAGGAAGGAATTTGTTCAAACCACTCCTCCGATTTTTTCGCAAAGTGTAAGTCACCCAGGTTTTCAAATGCATAGTTATGGGCCTTCACGGCAGGCACCTTGCTTATCACATGCCGCGCACCTGCGATGGAACCAAATACCTGCGCCTTATACTTGGTCCAGTCCTTATCGGTCATGTCCTTTGGATATCCGTTGGCAATGAGCAGGTCCTTATCCCCGTCGTTATCATAATCGGCAAAGAGAGGGGACCAGCTCCACTCGGTCTGGTAGAGCCCTGACATCTGTCCCAGTTCACTGTAAGGGATCAACTCGTCACTCACAAATCCATTGTGAATATGCAACATGTTCCTCAGGTACTGGTGCTCATATCCGTAGAGGGCATCATTGATATAGTAGATGTACGAAAATCCATTGATGGTTTGCTTCTTTTTGTGGTAAGACTCCGGCATCATATCCAGGGTGAAGATATCGGGATACCCGTCGTTGTTGACGTCGGCCATATCATTGCCCATGGACGATTTAGTCTGGTAGGAGAGATAGGTGTCGATCTCATTTCTGAAAGTGCCATTGCCCTGATTGATATAAAGGAGATCATTGGAAATGTAATCGTTGGAGATGTATATATCGGGGTATCCATCCTTATTCACATCGCCCAGTGCCAGGCCCAGACCAAAGCCTTCATAGAATATGCCAGCTTCCAGGGTGATGTTGCTGAAAGTACCATCTCCGTTGTTCCTGTAAAGGTCATCATTGCTCACAGCAGTTCCATCGTTCACCTTTGCTCTATAGCTTGCAGATAACCTGTCGTTCACGAAGTTATTCATCACGTAAAGGTCCAGGTCCCCATCCCTGTCATAATCAAAGAAAGCCGCATGCACGGAATAGCTGTCATCGTCAATACCGTACTCTTCAGCCATCTCCTTGAACAACAGTTGACCATCTTCCTGTATACCCTGGCTAATGTAGAACCTGTTTTTGCGCTTTTCAGCCTGATTGTACGCTGTACATGTAAAGTAGAGATCTTTCCAGCCGTCATTATTAATATCGGTAAAAGTGACTCCGCTGTACCATTGCCCGTTATCTATTCCCTCCAGGCTGGAGGAGATATCGGTGAATTTGAAATCCCCCTCATTGAGATATATCCGGGTAGCCACCTGGTTTCCAGTGAAGATGATATCCTGGAGCCCGTCGTTATTCAGATCGACTATTCCCACTCCTCCGCCATTATAGATGTACTCAAAATTCATCACATGAAGCGAATCGGTCTCCATCACCTCATTGACAAAGTTTATACCTGTCTTGGCCGGATCGAGCAATTCAAAGCGGGGTTTATCAGCACAGGAAAAAAGGCTAATGGAAAGGATAATAAGTAGATAGTTTTTCATTTCAACTGCTAAAATCAAGGACCAAAGAAACAAAAAAAAGGAGAAATTTTCTTATTCTGTGTACATTAACTACCTGTTCTGGAGTAATCTTCCATGATGGAGATCGATCTGGCGCTGGGGTAGGGGAAAATTCACATCTTCCGGACCTACAGTAGCATCACCGTAGTGAACATGCCCCCATTCCATACTCCTTTCATAATCCAGGATCCGGTTCAGTTCCGATTCCACCTTACCCCATCGCTGGAGGTCATAGTACCTGTGTCCTTCCTGTCCCAGTTCCAGTTTTCGTTCGAATTTGATGGTTTGCATGGCAAATGCCGCATCGGGAAAATCAGGATAGGGTTCGATCAGGTAGTGGGCTGCATCTGTTATTCTGTCTTCCTCCTTGACAAATCCTTCAGGATTGGCAGCCCTGTTGCGAACCGCATTGACCTCTCCAAGCCCCAGGTCACCGGATCCGGTCATGGCTTTGCATTCTGCTTTTAGCAGCAGAACATCGGCATACCGTATCATCCGGTATCCGTTCGCTGTAAAGCCCCTGTGCCAGTGTCCCACCTCGGTATATATATCCTCCTGCGACCTTTTGTATACCTGTTTCTTTGGACTATAGGGCCCTGCAAAGGATTGTTCCCGGATCCAATCCATCCCTGGATGCTCTCCCCAATCCCAGTACGGGATCCCTCTTCTACCTACTGACCAGTCGAGCCTTGGATCGAGGTTACCCTCATATTCAGGAAAGGGATCACTTGATAATATTCCCTGGTCATTGGCCACTTTCTCATCATTGTAGGTGTGAATGAAGGGTAAGCCCGAGCTATCGGTTCGAAATGAATTGACAAAATCCTGAGTAGGTTGAAAAAAACCGCAACATCCACCAGGCCCTTCACTGCTGTATGGGAAATTGAGGATTTCAGCCCATCCTCCGTTCCAACCTCCAGAACCATCATTAACAGAATACTGAACCGTATAGATGTTTTCCACTCCGTTCCTGTTTTCCAGGTTAAAAATGTCACCGTAACTGGCCTCTAACTCTGCTTTTTGCCCGGCCGGATTAGTCCCTGAAACAGAAACTTCTGTAAGCAAGGTGAGAGCAGTGGTATAATCCCCGTACATCTGCATCAGGGCCTTGGCCAGTAACACCTGCGATACCGACCGGTTAAATCGCCCTGCCTGTCCCATATCCAGCGGAAGTTTCGTTCCTTCCGTCAGATCTTCAATGATCCTGTTCCTGATATCTTCCGTATTTGTGATCTTACTCAGGTTTGTATGCTCATCTATAAAGGGCACATAGAGGTTGGATGTGCGATCGGCCCATAACCTCCATGCTTCAAAGTGGTAAAATCCACGCAAAGCCCGTGCCTGACTCAGGAATGATTCATATTCATCCATGGTAATGTTGCCTGAATCAAAGGCTATTCCGGCTACTTTGATGGTCTGGTTACAGCGGGCAATACCTTCATATACAGCCATCCATTTTTCGTTCAGGTAGAGATTATCCGGCCTTTCCCGGTATCTTTTAAAAGCATGACCGTAAGAGGAGTCCCCGGCATCTGATCCCAGGTTGGCTTCCAATCCTCTCATGCTGCCAAAGATCCATCCCGAAGTAGCCGATCCCCAGCCTCCGATTCCGCTGGCCACTCCATCCAGCATGGAGTAGGCCCCAATCAGAAGCCCGTCCACCCCTTCATAGGTAGCCAATACAGCTTCATCCAGCACCCCGTTGGGAGTAATCTCCAGAAAGCTCTTCGAGCATCCCCCGTGGAACATGAATCCGGCTAACAGCATTTCGATTGCATATGTTGTAACCCTTTTCATTCATATCCTGTAAATATAAAAAAGAGGTTGCCACATATGCGACAACCTCTTTTAAAATATGGTTTATTGTCTCTCTTATCTGTTCTGTACCAGATTACCCAGACCCAGGTCAATTTGTGTCTGAGGTATGGGGAAGTTTACATCTTCAGAACCTACAGTGGCTCCACCATAGAGAGCAGAACCCCATTCCATGGTCCTCTCATAGTCAAGGATCCTGGTCAGATCGGAAACCACATCGCCCCAGCGCTGCAGGTCATAGTACCTGTGGCCTTCCTGTCCTAGCTCAAGCTTTCTTTCAAACTTGATGGCAGTCATGGCAGCAGCTGCATCTGCAAAGGAAGCATATGTGCCAATCTGGTAATTGGCCGCATCGGTAGTACCGTCAGCTTCTTTCACCCAGGTGGCGGGATCGGCTGCTCTGGTACGAATGGCATTGACCTCTCCCAGACCCAGGTCACCGGAACTGGTCATGGCTTCGCATTCTGCTTTGAGCAGAAGTACATCAGCATAACGAATCAGACGGTATCCATTGGCGGTCCATCCGGAAGTCCAGTTACCCACCTCGGTGAGTGTACCTTCCTGCTCCTTCTTATAGACCTGCTTCTTACCTACGTAAGGTCCGGCATAAGATTGGTCCCTGATCCAGTCAGTTCCCGTATGCTCGCCCCAATCCCAGAAAGGAATACCGCGACGACCCACAGACCAGTCAAGACGCGGATCAACCGCACCGGCATATTCTGTGAATTCATCGGTGGTAGCTAAACCCTGGTCATTGTTTACCTTCTCGCTGTTATAGGAGTTATCCAGGAACGGAAGGCCACTGGCATCCACGCGGAAAGAGTTGACATAATCCTGGGAGGGCTGGAAGAAACCGCAGCAACCACCCGGTGATTCACCAGATTTGTAGGGGAAGTTCAATACTTCACCCCATCCTCCGTTCCATCCTCCTGAATTGTCATTCACCGAGTACTGAACGGTATAGATAGATTCAACACCATTCCGGTTCGCTGCATTGAACACTTCACCGAAGTGAGGATCAAGGCCTGCAGCCTGACCGGCGGGATTCGTTCCGTTGTTTTCCACATCTGTAAGCAAAGTCAAAGCCGCAGCATAATCACCGTACATTTGCATATAGGCTTTGGCCAGCAGCACCTGGCATACAGTCTTATTAAAACGACCCACCTGCTCCATGTCGGCGGGCAGAGTGGTTCCTTCCAGCAGGTCAGCAACGATTTTATCCCTGATGTCTTCCGTATTAACCAGAGTCGACTGGTCGGTGGTTTCATCCACATAAGGAACGTAAGTATTACTGCCTTTATCGGCCCATAATCTCCATGCCTCAAAGTGGTAAAATCCACGCAGGCCCCTGGCCTGACGAATGAATGAGGTGGCCTGATCGGCGGTAATGGCTCCTGATTCCTCTGCTGCCATTGCAGCATTGATAGTCGCATTACACCTGGAAATACCTTCAAATGACGACCTCCACTTAATATTCAGGTAGGGATTGGTCGCTGTTTCAGAGAATGTCTGGATGGGATTGATATCGGGCTGGTCGCCAGAGTCGGTACCCTTATTGGCTTCCATTCCCCTGATACTCCCATATACCCATCCTGAAGTAGCAGCTTCCCAGCCAAATCCGTTGCCGGATACTCCATCAAGCATGGCGTAAGCTCCAATGAGCAATCCATTTACACCATCTTCGGTGGCCAGTACTGACTGGTCCAGTGACCCGTTTGGAGTGATCTCCAAAAAGCTCTCATTACAGGAGTGCATGAGCACGAACCCTGTGATGATCGCAATTACTGTTAAATGCTTTATATTTTTCATATCTCTCATGCTATTTTTTACCTTTTATATTAAAAGCCAAGACTTACTCCAACCAGGAATTGCTTGGTGGCCGGAAGGTTTCCTTCATCCACACCCATAAAGGTGTCGTTGAAACTGGCCAGTTCCGGATCCAATCCTGTATACTGAGTGAACGTTAACAGGTTTACGCCCTGTACATACACTCTCAGGTTATCAAATACGTTACCCAGGGCAGCTTTGTCGAAGGTATATCCGATCTGCAGGTTCTTCAACCTGAAGAAGGAACCGTCTTCCACATAGTAGCTGTTGGAAACCGTATTGGTGGAGAAATTGGATTTATTGGAAGCTTTAGGTACATCAGCTCCTGTATTGCTGGGAGTCCAGCTGTTATTCAGAAGATCTGTACTCTTTTGTCCCTGGAAGGAGGGCCAGAAATCTACCCACCACTTGTTGTAGTTGAAGATCTCGTTACCCTGCGATCCATAGAAGAAAGCCGTCACATCAAAACCTTTATAACCGAACATCAGGTTTAAGCCATAAGTGAAATCTGCATGAGGACTTCCCATGAACATTCGGTCATCGGGAGTGATCTCGCCGTCACTGTCCACGTCTTCGTACTGGAAGAAGCCGGGCTCGGCACCATCCTGAGTGGCTGCAGCATCCACAGCACCCTGGTCTGCAAAGAGCCCAACCACATTGTATCCGTAGAATTCACCCATGGAGTGACCTACTTCGTTGCGGTTGAAACCACCTATTCTCGATCCTCCTGAAGAGAAGTGTTCTACTCCCTCGGCAATGTTGATGATCTCATTATTTACCGTGGTGATGGAGGCATTGGCTTCGAATGTGAAATCACCTGAAATCTGGCGATAGATCAATTGCAGGTCAATCCCAGAGTTCTTCATCTCAGCCACGTTCACGAAAGGTCTGGTTGCAGCTCCCGCTGTACCTGGTAATTCCGGGTCATATAAAAGATCCACGTTTTGCTTCATATACCAGTCAAAAACGATCTCAAATTTGCGGTCGAGCAATACGGCATCAAATCCCACATTGGTATTGATGGCGGTCTCCCATTTGGCATCCGCATTTCCGATCCGGGTGGGACGGAAACCCTGCAGTGAGGAGTTCATGGAACCATTCAGGTCGTAGTTGGAAGTGTTAGGGCTACCACCGAAAAGGAAGAACTGGTTACCGGTGGAAACGGCCATCTGGTTACCCATGGTTCCGTATCCACCCCTGATCTTCATGTCGGAGATAATGTCCAATCCTGCCATGAAAGATTCATCACTGATCCTCCAGCCAGCAGAAACAGAGGGGAATATACCGTAGCGGGTCTCGGGTCCGAATACGGAAGCACCGTCCCTACGAACTGTTCCGCTTAAATAATACTTATCACGGAAATTATAGTCAGCCCTCAAAAACTGGGATACCAGTGATCTTGGGGTCCAGTATCCGGAACCCGCTCCCTGAAGGCTTGCCGCATTGCTTACGGTTCTGAAAGTAAATGCATCGGAGAAATATCCAGCACCCTGTGCATTCACATTTCGGCCAATGCCTGTTTTCACGGCTTCATATCCTGCAACAGCCAGCACATTGTGATCGCCCAGCTGCTTAGCCAGGGTCAACGTGTTGGTCCAGGTCCACTCCATGCCATATCCACCGTATTCCTGGTATGATGAAGTTGCCTGGTTCTCAGATAGCTCGTAAGTTGAGCCGTTCCAGTTGGTCCCGTACCAGTTATTGATGGCTCCTCCGAAAGAGGTTCTGAAACTCAGACCTTCCAGGATTTTCACATCAGCAAAAATGTTTCCAAGCACCTTCAGGTCCTGCCACTTATTATCTTTAGCTCTGGTCCTGTCAGCCACATAGTTACTTCCGTTACCCAACCTGGGAGCAATTCCGGTACCTCCCCAGTCTCCATTCTCAAACGTATGAGAAAGTCCGTCGTATGTCCCGGAGTTCCAGATCACTGGAATGATAGGCTGTGCACGATACACCCCCATCATCACACCGGTACTTTCACTACCGTTGGCAGCGATGCCGTTATCGGAGCGATGAACAATACTGAGGTTTTCCCCTATGGTGATCCTGTCCTTGATCTTAAACTCGGAATTAAACCGGGTGCTGAATCGCTTGTACCAGTTGTGGATAATGGTACCGTCCTGATCGAAATATCCTACGCTGGCGTAATACTTGGAATTTTCATTACCTCCAGACATGGATAGGTCATGGTTCATGATCGGGGCATTCTGGGTGACCTCATTCCACCATACGGTATTAGCAGCCCATGAAGGCATTGTGGGTGAACCGGTCGATGCTCCGTAGATGGGGTGTGTTTCAGATGTCCCGTCATTGGCGTACACCAGCCACTGCAGATCGGCAAAATCAGTTGCATTCAACATGTTCTGAGGTCCGGCGCCCGGCCTTTGTGTACCTGCATACATGTTGTAATTCACTTTCATGCCCTTGGAACCTTTTTTGGTGGTGACCACAATCACCCCGTTGGATGCCCTGGCTCCATAAATAGAAGCAGCTCCGGCATCCTTCAGAACAGTAAGTGATTCCACATCTTCCGGATTGATGGTGTTCACATCGGTGGTGGGAACTCCGTCGACCACGTAGAGCGGATCGTTACTGTAGAAAGATCCGATACCCCTGATCCTTACCTTGGCTTTCTGCCCCGGCCTGGAATCCTGAGTGACCTGTACACCGGCTACACGCCCCTGCATCTGCTGGGTGATGTTGCCCTGTGGCATTTGAGTCAGCTCATCAGATCCGACAATACCCACAGAACCGGTCAGGTCCTTCTTTTTCTGAGTGGCATACGCAGTGACCACAATCTCATCCAGAGAAGTGACATCAGGTGCCAGCAATACATCGATGGTCGATTGATCGCCCACCGGTATCGCCTGGGTAGAGTACCCGATAAAGGAGTATACCAGGACAGCATCCGAACCGGGAACAGAAACACTGTAGTTACCGTTTGCATCGGTTACAGCTCCCTGTGTTGTACCCTGGATCACAATGTTGACCCCGGGAAGCGCTCCCAGCTCATCAGACGTTACAGTACCTGTAACTGTCCTTTCCTGAGCGTAGGCCATGCTTACTGCAAAGCCCAAAAGGAATAGCGACATCAAGCCACTCTTCCATAATGTAGAATTACGCATAATAAAGTAGTTTAGGTTAGAATAATATATACAATTGGTTATCAAATAATTGTCAGGTTTTAGTCTTTGTTAGTTCAATCCATTACTGCTGTGACAACAGTAGCATACAATGATAGTACATATTTTTAACAATGTAACATCTTACAGTAAAAAAATAATTTAGATTGACTATAGAATCTGTATGAATTGTAGCTCCCCGCTATTTACAGCGATAACAATCGTCGGGATTCCACTGACAGTGAGCGCACGAATTTTTCTGGCATCTCCCAATATCTTAAAACCGCTTTCGCTGGGTGTTAACGGGTTGAGCTGTACTCCTGAATCTCCCATGATAGACCAGCCATAGCTGGCATCCTGTCTGCCCAGGGAGGGTCTTGCAGAGTAGTTATTGCCGATCATCAAAAGGTCAGGGTGGCCGTTGTGGTCCACATCCCGCACCAACAGGTCACGAACCGGTGATGACTGTACAATCCTGGGTAGTGAAATGATAACGAATGTGCCGTTCCCCTGGTTCTGGAGCAGACAGCTTTGAAACAATTCTGCTTTTTTTGTCACAGAGAGATCCAGTTCTTTGCTGCCGAAAATATCAGCTGCGCTTTTTCCTCCAAACCTGGTATACGTGGGATACTCCTTTTTTATACCGGGTATTTGCCTGACCAACTCATCCAGAGATGCCACAGGATAACTTACCCCGTTGTGATAGGAGCAGATGACCTGGTCAAGGGATCCATTGTTATCGAAATCGTTCAGATACAATTCAACCGGCTCCTGAGACGAAGCTTTCAGGATGCTATTCTCTCCATAATTACCGGCTATCAGATCCGGATCTCCATCCTGATCCATATCGGCCACCTCAATAGAGCTCCACCAGCCTGAAGTACCCTCCAGGCCTGCATCAGAGGTGACATTGGTAAAGTGCCCATCAACATTATTATAGAGGGTGATATTCATCCACTCACCCACCACCACCAGATCGTGATCACCGTCCATGTCATAATCGATCCAACAGGCGTCGGTTACCATTCCTGCCTCCTGGAGTGATCCGGCCCGGGTTTCAGTAACATCCGTAAAATGCCCCTTCCCGTCATTCTCGAGGAGGATGTGGTGAGGTGACAAGCCATAGGCTCCCGGTATGGACCTGGAACCCACGAACAGGTCCAGGTCACCGTCCCCGTCCATATCTTTGGGCCGAACACACGATCCGTTATATGGCAGATACGGCAATGCTCCTTTTTCCGATTTTTCAAATCTCCCGTTTCCATGATTGATCAGCAACCGATCAGCCAAAAGAGGATTCCCTTCCGGCATTTCGTTTCCGCCTTTGACAGTATAAAGATCCAGGTCTCCATCCCCATCGGCATCGAAAAAGGCGGCATCGATATCTTCAGTAAAACCCTCTTTTACTAATTGAGGTACCTCGAGAAGAGTGAATGAACCGTTTTTTTCCTGTATGAACAATCTGGAAGCTTGTCCGGAAGCACCACCCACAAAGAGATCTTCCAATCCATCACCGTTCACATCACCCACTGCCAGTGCTGGTCCTTCCTCCGACAGGTTATGGGGTATCAGGAATTCCCGGTCAATATCCCGGTAGGAATCTTCACGGTGCAAGAACTCAGCACCTGGAATCCTGACAGGGGAAAAGAGCGTAGTTTTTCTGTGGATTGGAGACACCCGGAAGGAGGAGGGTGTTCCACTTCCCATTTCCAGGGTGATCATTTCATCGAGGGGAACATTCACAATGATTTGTTCCGATAGGTCCGGCCATCGGATCACCAGGGAATCGATCCGGTTCACACTACCCAATCCAAAGTGCAGCACATCTGAAGTGGCAGAAAGAAAACCCCTGGTGGAAAACTGCTCAGCTACAAAGTGCTTTCCATTGCAATAGAGGGTAACCCTGGCTCCGACTCCCCTGGAATTCAGTCCTTTACCCTTCATTTCAACAGACAGATAATGATGATTCAACAGAGTTGAGCTGTTATTTTCATATAGGTGTGCCGGTGCATTGATGTTGTTAACTACCAGGTCCAGGTCCCCGTCATTATCGAGGTCTGCATAGGTGGAACCATTGGAAAAGGAGCGGGTCTCAAAACCCCATGCGGTCGATTTGTTGGAAAAGGTGAGATCCCCATTGTTTTTATAGAGGTAGTTCAGATTGGGATGGAGAGGCATTTTTTCGTACAACTCCTTATCCGACAGCCCTGTGTTATCCTTCACCGGGAAGAACCGGTTTCCACCCGTCAGGAACTGCACATAATCGAGGTCATTGGCTCTGCGGTAAATGCCATTAGTGATAAAGAGATCTTTCCAGCCATCGTTATCCACATCGCAGAAGAGGGGAGACCAGCTCCAGTCGGTGGCGTATATCCCTGCCATCCTTCCGATCTCGCTGAACATACCATCACCCAGGTTGAGCTGCAGGGTATTTCTTACAAACTGGTGGGCATATCCATAGTTCAGCTTCAACTCAAAAAGTTCAGGATCGTCTTCCCCTCCCGACTGTTTCAGGATCTTCTGTTCGTCAGGTAACATGTCCAGCACTACCACGTCCAGGAAACCATCGTTGTTTATGTCGCCCACATCATTGCCCATGGAAGACCTGCTTGTATGGCCCATCATTTCAGTGAGCTTTTCGGAATATGTCGCATCACCGTTGTTGATATAGAGGTAGTCGTTTTCATGAAAATCGTTGGATACATAGATATCCGGGTATCCATCGTTGTTGATGTCACTGACATTTACTCCCAGCCCGTACCCGATCTGACTGCTATAGATGCCGGATTCGCCGGTTACATCACTAAACCGGCGCTTACCCTCACTCTGCTCATTGCGATATAACCGGTCCCCTGCAAGTTCATCATGACTGTTTCGAAGATCCGAACTCCCGTAGCTGCCCGTGGTATGTACCGAATGGTTCAGCAGATACATATCGAGATCCCCATCCAGGTCGTAATCAAAGAATGCGGCCTGTGTGGAGAATCCCTGAAAATCCAGCCCGTATTCCCTGGCCTCTTCCTTAAATGTCAGGTCCCCCTGATTAATAAAGAGCTGGTTTCGCCCGTTGAGGATCTTGTAGTTTCCTACCTGGCACACATAAATGTCCAGCCATCCATCCCCATTCACATCAGCCATGGTTACCCCTGTACTCCAGTTGCCTTCCCCGGCAACTCCAGCCTGCTCAGTAATATCTTCAAACTGCAGATCCCCTTTATTCAAAAAGAGTGCATTGTCTCCCTGATTGGAGGTGAAGTAGAGATCGATCCTTCCGTCATTGTTCATATCTCCGGCTGCAACACCGCCTCCGTTGTTGAAGTAGAGGTATTCAATCATATTGAAATCCTCAGTTTCGGTAAGCTGGTTTGTGAAATCGATCCGGCTGTAGGAGGGAGGTAGCAACGAAAAGAGTGTGTCTTCTTCATGCTCAGGTTTGCAGGAGAAAACCAGAAGTAGCAAAGATAACGGAAGCCACACTGTATTTTTCATAGGGCAGACTTACCTGTCTGAAGCTTTAAATAGCTGTAATGGAGCGTTATTTCGGGTGATCACCAGGATATTTCCATGAGTGGAAGCCAACTCGGTGATGTCCCGTACCTCTCCGTGTAAAAAGAATCCCGATGATTTGGGCGGAATTACACGGAATCCCCCATCACCATCTCCCAGTAAACAGGATCCATAACTGGCATCATAACGCCCTACCTCGGGTTTCACATGATAGAGGTTGCCTCCAAGCAGGATATCGGTGTTCCCGTCTCCGTTATAATCACCTGCTTCTGCGGCCATTACCGTGGAGAACTGTACCTCAAGAGGCAACGATTTTCTGGTAAAAACTCCCTCGCCATCATTGATGAAGAGGGAAGTTTCCAACAAGTGAGCATCAAGCCTGATAGAATTCTCCAACTGCTCAGGAGTAAAAATATCGGTGATCAGTTGCCCTTTATACATCTCATATTTTGGATATTTCTGATGTAGAAAAGGGAGTTGAGCGGTCAGGTCATGCTTTAATGCGAGGGGAAGTGATTTATCGTTTTCGTAAACACATATGATCTGTTCAGCAGATCCATTCAGATCAAAATCGCTCACATACATACTCACCGGGCGCTCGTCAGAGGCGTGAAATCTTGAATTCAATCCATGGTTCCCTGCCACAAGGTCCATGTCCCCATCGGAATCAAAGTCGCCGGCAGCCAGGCAGTTCCACCACCCGTTAGTATAATCTCCTCCAAATGCTCCTTTATGTTCTTTAAATAAACCCTTATCATTAATGAAGACCCTTAATGCCATCCAATCCCCCGTCAGTACGATATCGGGATCGTCATCACCATCCACATCTTCCCATAACATATCGCGGATCATTCCCACTTCGCTCAGTTCGGGAGCAATTTGCGCAGTCACATTGGTAAAGTGCCCTTTTCCATCATTTTCCAACAGGTAACCGTGTACCGGTACTCCGTAGAGAAAAGGCCGGAGACGCAAACCCACGAACAGTTCCATTACTCCATCCCCATCAAAATCCTCAGCCCGCACACAGGCAGTGCTCTCGTACCTGCCAGCAGGCAATACCTGAGACGATTTTTCAAACACACCGTGACCCTGGTTGAAATAGAGCCTGTCGGTCAATGCGGAGGAACTGGAGGGGAACTCATTTCCCCCACTTGCCACATAGAGATCCAGGTCCCCGTCCTGATCTGCATCGAACAGGGCACAATCGGTATCCTCGGAAATGGCATCTTTTTCAAATATCTCCTGGCTGATCGTTTTGAACCTGCCATCTCGCTGCTGTACCATCAGGCTCCCGGGCTGGCCTTTAGCACCGCCAATATAGATATCTTCAAGGCCATCTCCATTCACGTCTCCCTTGCAGGTACCCGGTCCCTCAGTCGACATCATATGATAGATCAGGCGATCCCGTCTGAAATCATCAAAATCATTCTCCGTGTGGATGAAATCCAGGCCCATTTCACTACTCTCAATTTCAGTGAAAAGGTTTGAGGAGTGTGCCTTACCCTCTAATGACCATGAGCCGGGAAGGGCGTCGTTCTGGTAAAGTGTTAATACCTGATTGGTCTCCACGTCGGTAGCTATGGTAATCCGGTCATCGGGCCACTGAACGATCAGTGAATCGACTCGTTCTATGGGGCCCAGTCCCAAATTGGGACGGGGGTCGACTGTCGATTTAAATCCCCGTACAGGCATTTGCTCCAGGTATATATGCTTGCCCTGGTGCTTCACGGTTACCTTAGCGCCAATGGCCTCACTGTTTCCCTGCTCTCCCTTTAATATGATCTTCAGGAAATGGTGATCCGGCAATTTTTCCGAAGTCTCGTTTCGGTAAATGAACATGGGCATGTTTACATTATTGACCACCAGGTCCAGATCCCCATCATTATCCAGATCCCCATAGGCAGAACCGTTGGAATGGCTGGGTGAAGAGAGTCCCCAGGATTCAGACATGTTCTCGAACTTGAGATTCCCTTTGTTTTTGAAAGCATAACTGGGGATCTTAACTGAAGGTATGGCATCGATGAGGGTTTTATAATCCACATTATTACCTGAGACAATACTCATCACCATATCGCGGTTGGAAAAATACTGGATGTAATCCTGATCAGTAAGGTCCTGGTATATCCCATTGGCCACAAAAAGATCTTTCAGTCCGTCGTTATCCAGGTCCATGATCAACGCCCCCCACGACCAGTCGGTAGCATACACACCCGTCAGCCTGCCGATTTCACTGAATGTTCCGTCGGCATTGTTCAGGTGCAGCATATTTCGGGTAAACTGGTGGTGATACCCATTCTTCACATTGGACCAGTAACTGTCCCAGCTATCGAAAGTAGTCTTGGTTTTTAGCCGGTTGTCATGTTCCGGAATCATGTCGGTCACAAAGATCTCCGGAAAGTGATCGTTGTTGAGGTCGGCCATATCAGCTCCCATGGATGCGGCTGAAATGCACTGCATCATTTCAGTAAGTGTTTCCCGGAAGGTTCCGTCTCCGTTGTTCAGGTAGATATAATCCCGTTCGAAGAAATCATTAGATACGTAGATGTCCATCCAGCCATCCTGGTCAATATCTCCCACGGTCACCCCGAGACCAAAACCGATCACACTGGTATAGATACCCGCCTCCACACTTACATCGGTAAACCGGTTGCCTTCGTTTCGAAACAATTTATCTCCACCTATAGGATCCCTCACCAAACGCTGATTCTCCTCCATGTCGAAACTACCGATGGCCTTGAAAGAGTTGTTGAGAAGGTAGAGGTCCAGGTCACCATCTTTATCATAGTCGAAAAAAGCTCCGTGAGTGGAGTAGCCGCGATCGGCAATTCCATACAACTCTGCCTGCTCGGAAAAGGTCATGTCACCGTTATTGATATACAATTCATTGCGCCTTTCATCTCCGTCTACATTTCCTGAGTTGCAGACGTAGATATCGGTCCAGCCATCCCCGTTCACATCGGCCAGACTGACACCGGTGGACCATTCTCCATCACCACTGATCTCTGCTTTTTCTGAAATATCTTCAAACTCAAACCCTCCCTTGTTCAGGTACAATACGTTGGATCCCATGTTGGAGGTCAGGAACATGTCCATAAGCCCATCATTATTCACATCCCCAAGGCCAACGCCTCCGCCGTTATAGAAATTGCGGTAGGTGTATATGTTGAACTTCTTTTTAAGCTGTTCATCGTAATCGAGGTGATTCACAAAATTGGCATGGGTGGTTGAAGAGGGCATGAGGGTAAAGAGCTTATCGCCCGATTGTTCAGAGGAGCGGTTAGAGCATGCCCATAAAAGCAGGGGGAACATTACCCAGAGGATCCTACTTGGAATTCTCATTTGAAATAGTATCTTCCGCATGGTGAGTTGAATCATTTAATTCCCTGTAAACCAACATATCAGTAAAAACAGCCCAAACTTGCTTGTCATCTTCCCTGTAAATAGTGATTCTCCGGTTTCCGTTAATCTTCACGTAGGCGCTTCCTTTTTCGGGATGTGTTATGGTGATAAATCCTTTGCCATACTCTTTTTCGTACCAGTTTTTTACATCCATCTGAAGGCTGTCGGAAGAGAGGCTTTTATTCCAGGGGCTCCACCCAGTGTAAATAAAACGCACAGGCATCTCCGCAATTTTATCCTCATGAAACTCGGGATAGAAATTCATGACAGCCGGGTGGTTCAATTCCTCCCTGATGGCATATTCAACACTTAGGTTGTGAGTTCCTTGTTTGACCAATCCATCACGGTTTAAATGCCAGCAGTGGGAATAGAAATCCTGGGATGTCATTCCCAGGTATATTCCCATAAACAGAGAGTCATTCCTTACACCACTCGCAAGTTCTTTTTTTAAACGGCGTTCGTATATCGCCCCCGATGAACAACCAGCCAGTATGATACCCGCAAGTACCAGCAGAGCGTACAATTTTGTCTTCTTTTTCATTCTATTCTTCAGAAATTATAGAGTTTCAATATATCATTGTTTTTTGCAATTGCCATGATCCTGCTGCCATTAATATGCAGCACCTCCAGGTCCCTGATCTCTCCACTGACAAAAATACCTGATTTTAGGGAAGGTTCTGCGGACCACGATCCGTCGGGATATCCTTTCAGGAAGTGAGCGTAACTGGCACAATAGATTCCTGTTTCGGGTTTTGCCCTGTACTGGTTTCCTCCGGCAACTATATCGCATATTCCATCTCCGTCAAAATCGTCGGCTAAAATGGCAAATATAGGTGAGAACTGAACTTCCATAGGCAGTGGCTCCAACAAAAAGCCACCTGAACCTGAGTTGATCATCGTGCAGCTCTCCAGGAAGCGGGCATTGAGCTGAACAGATCTTTGCAACACTTCAAGCGGAAAAATATCTTGCATGGTCTGCTGCTTGTAATCAGAAAATCTATCATATTTTTCTTGCAGGGGAGGGATTTGCCTCACCAGGTCATCCTTCATTACCAGAGGATAGGTATTATCACCATTGTACATACAAATCATCTGTTCCACCTTACCGTTCAGATCAAAATCATTCACGTACATGGTGACAGGTTTCTCACAGGAAGCCTTAAATCTGGTATTCAGTCCATGATTACCCAAAATGAAATCCACATTTCCGTCTCCGTTCAGATCATGTGAAATGATGACATTCCACCATCCCTCGGTGTTCTGCAATCCAAACTGTTCCGATCTGTCTGAAAAATATCCCTGGTCATTGATCATGACCTTTACTGGCATCCATTCCCCCACGATTACCATGTCCGGATCTCCGTCGTTATCCACATCAGCCCATTCCATATCGGTAATCATCCCTATCTCCTCCAAATCCGGTGTCCTGGTACTTGTCACGTTGGTAAAATGACCATTTCCGTCATTTTCAAGCAGATATCCATGGACCGGAATCCCATACAAAAATGAACGTAAACGGATTCCGACAAAGAGATCCATATCACCATCCCCGTCATAATCGGCAGGTTTCACACAGGAGCTGCTTTCATACTTTCCGGCAGGCAACACTTGAGGTGACTTAATAAAAGAGCCTCTTCCATCATTTATATATAACCGGTCAAGCAATGCCGAAGAACTGGGAGGTAACTCATTACCCCCACTGGTGACATATAGATCCATATCTCCGTCCTTATCGACATCGAAGAAGGTGCAATCCGTATCCTCTGATATCCTGTCCCTTTCAAACAATGAGGTATTCGTTCTTTTGAAGCGGCCTTTCTGATGTTGTATAAATAGAGCTCCCGGACTATCCTTTGCACCGCAAATGAATATATCATCCAACCTGTCATTATCCACATCAGCCACCGCCATATGCGGACCTTCATTGGAAATCATTTGGAATAACAGGGGGTCACGTTTGAAATCCACAAAATCATTCTCCTCATGCGTGTAGTCCAATCCGGTGACCTGTTTCCATTCTGTGAAAACCGGCGACGATTCCGGCACCTTATTGACTGAGCATGGTGAAAATGCATCCTGTTGATGTAGTTCCAGGAATTGATCCGCGGCCACATGATGTAAAGAGGTGCAGGTTCCATCGGGCCAGTTCACCACCAGCGAATCCACCTTGTCCCATTCCCCGAGACCGAAATGGAGTCGATGGTCCATGGAAGACTTAAAACCACGCATGGGTACCAATTCCTGATAATTCACACTACCGTTATTGAAGAGGGTAACAGAGGCGCCTATACCAGTTGTATTTGCCTGGGTTCCTGTTAAACTTACTGAAAGGAAATGGGCACCGGTTTGTTCCCTGGTTTCATTTCTGTAAATGAAGGAGGGCATATTTACATTGTTTACCACCAGGTCGAGGTCCCCATCATTATCCAGGTCCCCATAAGCTGTACCGTTGGAATGGGAGGGTAATCCCAGACCCCACTCTTGTGAGAGATTAGTGAAAGTGAGATCTCCATTATTTCGAAAGGCATAATTGGGTATCTTTTCGGAAGGGATCTTATCGATAATACTCAGAATAGCCTGTTCTTCACTTTCAATCATCGATCGCATGATGGAGGGATCGGAATAGAGGTTCAGGAAATCCCGGTCCAGCAGATCTTTAAAAATCCCATTGGCCACAAATATATCCTTCCACCCGTCGTTGTCCAGATCCATGATCAAAGCACCCCAGCTCCAGTCGGTCATACTTACCCCGCTCAATCTGCCAATTTCACTGAATGTCCCGTTCCTGTTGTTGAGTTGCAGGACATTCCTGGCAAATTGATGGTGATACCCATTTAATACCTTATTCTGGTAGGAATCCCAGTTTTCAAACAACACTTTGGTTTTCAATCGGGCATCTCCTTCAGCAGTCATTTCCGTTACGAAGACCTCAGGGTAAGCATCGTTATTGATATCGGCCACATCGGCACCCATAGCTCCCAGGCTTGTCTCACCCATCTGCTCCTCCAGCACCTCTGAAAATGTGCCGTTATGGGTATTGATATAGAGATAATCCCGTTCGAAGAAATCATTGGAAACGTACAGATCCATCCACCCGTCACGGTTCATATCTCCTACACTCACTCCCAGGCCAAAGCCAATCTTGCTTCCGTATATGCCAGCCTCTTCACTCACATCCTTAAAATATCCCCCTTCATTCCTGTATAGTTTATTCCCTCCCAGTGTGTCACGGATTGTGCGCTGACCAGGTTTCAGGTCAAATGCAGTCACCGATTGAAATGAGTTATTCAGCAGGTAGCAATCCAGATCCCCATCCCTGTCGTAATCGAAAAATGAGGCGTGAGTGGATAATCCCAGGTCGGCTATACCATATTCCACTGCTTTCTCTGTAAATGTCATATCCCCGTTGTTGATGAACAACTCGTTGTTCCGGTTGGGAGCACTTGGATCTCCCGACTTGCATACGTAGATATCAAGCCATCCATCTCCATTTACATCTGCAATGCTCACACCGGTTGACCAAACATCGGGGCACGCTACTCCTGCCTTCTCTGTTACATCTTCAAATTCGAAATCGCCCTTATTGATATAAAGCTTGTTATCTACAATATTGCCACATAAATATATATCGGTCATGCCATCATTGTTGAGATCACCCAGTCCCACCCCTGCACCATTATAGAAATTCCGGTATGTGTAGGTGTTATACTCCTCTGTGTACTCCACCTGGTTTACAAAATCAATAGAGGTATGCTTATCATCCAGGAGGGAAAACAATGTGTTCGACTCTCGATCGGACTGCCTTTGGTCGCATGAACTGGCCAAGAGAACCGTCAATAGGAGAAGACCCGGACTGAAGCGTACAAGGTGTCGAAAGTGCATGGTAAAAAGGATGTAAAAAGAAAGCAAGCAATTGTCACAATTGCCTGCTTTCTATTTATATAATATTTATATGCGTACTACATCTACTGAGGATACCCCGGGTTTTGAGTCAGGTTCGGATTGGCATCCAGTTTATCCCGGTGAACAGGATAGAGGGTGGTATAGTCATCTGTTACATAGGTGTCTCCCACATTATAGAAGGGGAGTAACCACTTCTCCAGATCTGTCCACATGCCCCACCGGATCAGGTCTTGTCGCCTATGATTCTCAGCGAACATTTCACGCCCGATCTCATTAAACAGTTCTCCTCCGGGGATCACCTGGTTATCATCATCAATATCAAAACTCACCACACCATCCAGAGTGGTCAGGTCGGCTACGCCGGCCCTGGCCCTGATCTGGTTAACCAGTGTCAGTGCCTCGCCAGCACTTCCCTGGCGGAACAGAGCTTCTGCTTTCATCAGCAGCACATCGGCATAACGGAATACAGCATAATCATTACTCATGCTGCCGGGAATACTACCCATACCAATCTCCCATTTTCCGATCCTGACACCGTCCTGGCGCAAAGCCTGCGGACCTAACTCGTGTAACTGGGGCCGACCGGTGCCCATATTCCCGAAGTTAAGGGGCTTGCCATCAGGATCACCCAATAAGGGTTCTGGCGAACGGTCCGGATTTGGCGCCTCAAATCCATCGTCCATCACATATACACCACCGGAAGTATACTGGAGACCGGCAACAAAATTGCCCCTAACACCTGCGGGACCATCTTCGGTACCCACACCACCTTTTCTCAGGTCTCCATCCTCATAGGAGTTGTAAAACTCCTCCAGTGTACAGAAACCGTTCCAGGGTTGCTGGGTCAGGTTATAGGTCTGCTGGCTGCCATAGTGCAGTGAACGAACTGCGATATTGAATCCTCCGAAGAACACCTGGTCGTAGGGTATGGCGAAAATGAATTCACTGGATCCGGAATTGTCTACATTAAAGTTGGTGAAGTAGTTGTTCTCCAGGGAATACGCTCCCGAATTAATGATCGCATCACAGGCTGTTATCACACCGGCCCAATTCTCGGTCCCGGTATATACCCCTGCATTCAGGTAGAGCTTCGCCAGTAACGCCTGTCCTGCATAGTAGTTCATACGGCCGTAGGTTGTACCATCCACCGCTGTTGACAGTTTTGGAACAGCTGTTTCAAGGTTACTCACAATGGCGGCATACACATCCGCCCTCGGTGTGGTGGAGGGTGTCGCTTCCGCAGTGGCAAAATCAAGCACAAGCGGAACGTTGCCAAACACATCGATCAGTTGCCAGTAGAAGAAACCTCTTACTGCCTGGAGCTCTGCAATAAATGCATCGGCAGTTGCCTGATCTACCTGGCCGTCCTCAACAAGGGAATTGAACTGGAAGATGAGCCTGTTTGCTGTACTTACTCCTCCAAATCCAAAGTCCCAGGCTCCACGATAGAAGCCATCTTCATAAGTCCAGGAATGGAGGTGATGCCTTCTCCAGTGACCACCATCGTCCCAGTCCTGTCCCCGTGTGGGTACTACCATCTCATCTGTTCCCACTTCCTGTACCGCCTGTGGGTCATTGGAAGCAAAATTTCCAAATGAGGTATATGCCGCACCCAGCGCAGAGACGTACTCCTCTTCAGAGCTGAAAAAATTCTCAGGTGTGACCTCGCCATAAAGCTCTTCGTCCAGGTTGGTACATGACTGGTTAAAACCAGCCACGATCAACACAATCAGTATTCCTTTGATCAGAAATAGTGATTTTTTCATTGTATTATTTTTTATTGTTTTCATATCGTCTTCATTTAGAGGATTAAAAACCCAGGTTTATGCCCAAAGATACCGATCTGGCCCTGAACCACGTATTCCTGGGATCCTGACCTGGTGCCAGTGGATTCCCCTCATATTCATACCTGGGATTCGGATCAGAACCCGAATAACCGGTGAGATAGAACAGATTGTTACCAGCCACATACACCCTGACACGTTTGAACCCTGCATCCGCGCCCAGTTCAAAGTTATACCCGAGGCTCGCATTATCCAGTGAAATGAATGAAGCATTTTCAATATGATAACTGGAATAGACAGAGGCCGAGGTATTCAACAGGGCTCCTGTTCCAGCATTTCTCACATCATCTGCCGATTTGGGCAGGTTGTACGATCCGATCATATTGGGAGCTTCATAGAAAGCACGGTATTTGTTGTTGAGATCATGCCCCACCACACTACGGAAGGTGAGATTCAGATCGACGTTTTTAAATCTAAACGAATTGGCAAATCCGAATTCAGCATCCGGTAAACCATTTCCAATCACCACCCGGTCGTCGGTATCAACAGTTCCGTCCTCATTGGTGTCCTGAAGGATCAGATTTCCATCTCCATCAATTTCCACGAAAGTATGGCCCCAAAGCTGACCTATGGGTTTACCCTCTTCTGCTCTTACTGTAGGAACATCACTCTGTCCCGGTGCACCCATGGGAGCCAGGTCCCTGACACCATATGTAAGCTCGGCACCATTGAAGGTTCCTGAAAGTGAAACCAGTTCATTCTTGAGGTAATAGGTGGGAGTAATGGACATGCTGTAGGAGAAATCGCCTGTCTGGATAGCATTCCATGTAAGGCTCAGCTCCAGTCCTGTATTCTGGATCTCACCCAGGTTCATCCATGCCTGTGTATAGAGGTTGGGTGGTACCGGTACTGTGTATTCAAAGAGCAGGTCGGTGGTGGTCCTGGTATAGAAATCCAGCGAACCGTACATCGTACCATCGAACAGGGAGTAGTCAAATCCCACGTCGATCTCAGCTTTCTTTTCCCAACCCAGGTCTTCGTTGGCATTGCTCACAGGTGCGTATCCCGGAACGAACTCTCCGTTGTAGAAGAAGTTGCCTCCGGGTCCGAGACGAAGTATGGACATATAGCTGTCCCGCGGCTGGTTGCCGGTCACACCGTAACTCACACGGAGTTTGAGGTTGTCCAGTGAGGCCACATTCAGGAAATTGGCCAGTTCAACACCGGCGCCAATAGCCGGGAACAACCCCCACTTATTGCCAGCTCCAAACCTGGATGAACCCTCATACCTGGCACTGGCTGTTACAAACCAGTTGTCGGTCACGTTCAGGTTGACACGGCCGAAGAATGCGATCAGTTTGGCTGAGTTCTTATAACTGTTAATGTCTCCAAGCCCATTGTTGAAGTCAAGAGCAGCACTCAGATTGTTATAGGTAAATGCGTCGGTAATGAAATCCCCTCCTTCTGCGTGAAAACCTTCCCAGAAGAACTCCTGGTAGGAGTAACCTCCCAGTACGGTCACGTTGGCCGTACCGATTTTCTCATTCCAGTGAATAGTGGACTCAAACAAACGGTTGGAATTATCCTCTGCAGCCCTTCGAGCCAGGCCATTGCGGTCCATTCCTCTCCAGTAACTGTTCTTGTCAAAATATTCGCCATGCATTCTACTACTACTCTGAGCAGAATAGAATGCATCGATAGTCAGGTCCTTTGTGATATCCAGGCTACCCTTTATGGACAAATTCAAGTGCCGGCTGAATCCTTCACGACTATTCTGCTCCAGGATCTGGACCGGGTTGTAGTAGTCGAACAGGATCTGCTGGAAGTACCCGTCATACGTTTCATAATCAGCGTGACTTGGATCGTGCATGACTGGTGCCGTAGGATTATACACTGAGGCATAACGGAATGCTTCATTAAATCCTACCTGCCTTTCTCTCTGCATGGCACTCAGGTTCATGTCCACGGTCAGCCTGTCGTTCAGCGCTTTCTGACTAAGGTTCAGTCTTCCATTCATCTGACTGTAACCGGTGTTGATCGCGATCCCCTTGCCATCACGAACGTTAACGGAAGCCCTGTAGGTGGTCTTGTCCGATCCGCCTGAAAGGCTCAGGTTGTGTGTCTGGGAGATGGCCCTCTGTGTCATCTCATCAAACCAGTCAGTGTTTGCGCCAAAGTCAGTTCCCAGACCGGTTTCCTGTGACAACGCTCTCCACTCCTCGGCATTCATCACATCCGTGTGCTTGGCCACTGATTCAGCGGTTACATAACCGTTGTATTCAATGTTGGCCTGGCCTCTTCTTCCTTTCTTGGTGGTAACGATGATCACCCCGCTGGAACCCCTGGTCCCGTAAATAGCTGCAGCAGAACCATCTTTCAATACGTCAATGCTCTCAATGTCGTTGGGATCCACATTGTCGAGATTGCCACCGATCACCCCGTCAATCACTACCAGGGGCTCGGTGTTAGCACCGATGGTACTCATACCTCTTAATCTCATGGTGAATCCCTGAGAAAAATCGGCACCTGCTTTTGTAATTGAAAGACCGGCCACTTTACCCTGGATCAGCTGGGCTGGATTACTCACATAACCCTTGACAAAGTCTTCAGATTTCACATTGGTGACGGCGCTGGTCAACTCCTTCTTTTTCTGAGTGCCATAGCCGATCACCACAATTTCATCCAGAGAAGTTACATCTGCAGTCAGCAGAATGCTGATAGTCGATTGATCTCCAACTGTGATTACTTGAGAAGAGTAGCCTATGGAGGAGAATACCAACACGGCATCTGGCCCGGGAACAGTTATACTGTAGTTCCCGTCCACATCAGTTACTGCTCCGGTCACGGTACCCTGGATCACGATGTTCACTCCGGGAATCGGACCTTCCTCTTCCGAAGTCACCTGACCGGTAACCGTTCTTTCTTGAGCAAAGGTCATGCTAATAGCAAAACCAAACAGGAAAAGCGTCAAAAAGCCACTTTTCCATAACGCAGAATTACGCATAATTAAGTAGTTTAAGGTTAGCAAACAATGTTACAATATAGTCTTTTAATGATTATCTATTTCGTTTAATTAGTAGGGTATACTTTGTATATGTTAAATAAAGGTAATTTTTTGGAATTGGGGAGTATTTGCATGCTTTCAGGCCCTAATATAGAATGATTCTAAATAAGAGCAAGACTTAATCATACCTGCGATATAGCGAGTTTCAAGTAGCCTGTTCCGCACATATTTATCACTCATTTTAGGTGGCAAAAATTCCCGCAAACGTTTGCGGATTTCCAATATAAGTACGTTTTTCAGCTATTTTGGTAGGTTTTTTTACTGCAAAATCGCATTTTCACGTCAATTATCGCATTTTTTCTAAGAGTACAGTAACTTTTGTCATTATGAGCAGACCCTACATTTTGTCTGAATGCCACTGGTCGGAAGTCAAGGAGCAGGAGTATCAATTAGCCATTCTTCCATGGGGGGCTACAGAGGCCCACAATTATCACCTGCCTTACGGAACTGACAATTATGAAACCGAAGTACTGGTTTTTGAAGCTGCACGTCTGGCCTGGAAACAGGAGGCCCGTGTCGTCGTTTTGCCCACCATTCCCATGGGTGTTAATACGGGTCAGCACGACATCAAACTGACTCTGAATCTGAACCCTTCTACTCAGCATGCTATACTGGAGGATCTGGTGGAGAGTCTGGATAACCATGGGATCCATAAACTGTTGATTGCAAACGGTCATGGCGGGAACGATTTCAAACAGATGATCCGGGAGGTGGGAAGGCAATTCCCTGATATGTTCATATCCACGTGTAATTGGTACCAGTCGGTGGATAAGGAAGCCATTTTTGAACGATCAGGTGATCACGCAGATGAGATGGAGACCAGCTTGATGATGTATGCCTTTCCCGAATTGGTACTGCCGCTTGAAAGAGCTGGAGAGGGAAAGGCAAAAGAGTTCAGAGTGAACGCCCTGAACAAGGGATGGGCATGGGCTGAGCGGAAATGGACAAAAACCACCAGCGATACTGGAATAGGGGATCCCCGGAAGGCAACACCTGAGAAGGGTGAACGCTATTTCAGGGAAGTGACAGGTGCCATGGCTCAATTGATGATCCAATTGGTCAATGCGGATTTAGAGGACCTCTATATCTAAATCTTCGTAACAATAGTTAATATTCCCTTTAAAGGATTGAATAAGTAGGGTAAATTGAATACTTTTGCATTCGCTTTATTCAAACCATTTTATTATTCAAATCCTATGAATTTCAAATCCAAAGTTGAGTCGTCATTTTATCAGTTATCAGGCTCACCGGAGATCACCACCCACATTCCCTATGTGGTGGTAGATAACTTCCCTCTGTTAGGTTTATTTACTTCCCTGAGGTTCCTGGAGTGGGCGAGTGAGAATCCTAATGGTGTAATTAGTCTTCCCACTGGAAAGACACCTGAGTATTTTATCAAGTGGACCAGCCATTTGCTGGAAAACTGGGAGAGTAAACAGATTGCAGAGCTGCGTTCAAAATATGGTATTGCTAATCTTAAAAAGCCTTCTCTGAAAGACCTGCATTTTGTGCAGATCGATGAGTTCTACCCCATCAGCTCTGAACAACACAACAGCTTCCATAATTATGTAAAGAAGTACTATATCAAGGGATTTGGGCTCGATCCCAGAAATGCATTGCTGATCAATTCTGACGAGATCCCTTTGGTGGGAGGGTGTCACTTTTCCGAGATCTTCCCGGATAGTAAAGTAGATCTTTCCCTCCGTTACAGAGAACCGGTAAGTGGATATGAGAGAAACCAGCAGCAGTCCATTTTAGCCATAGATGACTGGTGCTCAGAATATGAACAAAAAGTGCGTGAGAAAGGAGGTATTGGTTTCTTCCTGGGAGGTATCGGTCCTGACGGACATATCGCTTTCAATACCAGGGGATCTGATCATTATTCTACCACCCGCCTGACTGAAACCAATTTCGAAACCCAGGCCGTGGCCGCGTCAGACCTGGGTGGTATAGAGATATCCAGGAACCGGCTGGTGATCACCATTGGGCTGGACACAATAACTCACAATCCGGATGCAGTTGCCCTCATCTTTGCCGCTGGAGAGGCGAAAGCTTCGATGGTTCAACAAGCTTTGGAAAATGAACCTTCTAACCAATATCCTGCCAGTGTGCTGGGCAAGCTGGAGAATGCCAGGTTCTATCTGACCACAGGGGCAGCCTCCATGTTGAAGACATCTGTGGACGACTATTTTAAGACGGGGGAGTGGACTCAGGAGAAGACAGAGAGAGCGGTAATTGATCTCTGCTCAAAGCTGGAAAAATACGGACACCATCTGACCTTGAGTGAACTGAAGGAGGACCGCTACTGTAAAATGATCCCTGACCTGGGTGAAAAAACAGTACCTTCTGTCATTGGCTCTACCCTGGAGAAATTTGAAAAGGGGATGAAGTCGGAAGAGAATCAGGTGTACTATCATACAGGACCTCACCACGATGACATTATGCTGGGGATCAATCCGCATATTCACGCCCTGATGAGGGAAGAATCAAACAGGAATCACTTTTCCATACTGACCTCTGGATTTACCGCAGTAACCAACCGGTTTGTCATTGAGGCACTGGAAGATACCAAGTACTTCCTGGATAAGGAAATGATACAGATGGCCAATTATCCCGATTTTTTCAATGCCGGATACAAGTTTAAACGTGATAAAGATGTGAACCACTACCTGTTAAAGGTGGCTTCCGGTGAGGATTATGAACTGAGAAGGGGGCTTTCCCACAGGCTGGTCAGAGATATCGTCACAATTTATGGAGTAAAAAACATTGATCAACTGAGGGATGAGATCAACAATATACTGATGATCCTGAAGAAGAGTTATGATGGTGAGATCAATACGCCTGATATCCAAAAGCTGAAAGGAATGATCCGGGAATTTGAGGAGGAACTGGTTTGGGCTTATGTAGGGATACAGACCAAGTGCGTTTCCCACTTAAGATTGGGTTTCTATACGGGTGATGTGTTCACGGAGCAACCCGAAAGGGAAAGGGATGTGCAGCCCATTCTGGAGGAGTTGAGGAAGATCAAACCGACTGTGGTAAGCCTTGCTTTCGATCCGGAAGGAAGCGGACCGGATACCCATTATAAAGTGCTTCAGGTGATCGCTGATGCTCTGCGGTTGTGGAGCAAAGAAGAGGATCTGTCAAACCTGCGTGTATGGGGTTACAGGAATGTGTGGTACCGGTTCCACCCCGCAGAAGCTAACGTGATTGCTCCGGTTTCCCTGAATGCCATGAGTGTGATGGAAGACGCTTTCACTAACAGTTATCTGAGCCAGGTGGATGCTTCTTTCCCCAGCTATCAGCACGATGGTAAATTCAGTGATCTGACCAGAAAGATCTGGGTAGAACAGCTGAAGACAGTGCAATTACTGACCGGAAAGCACTATTTCTATCAGAACGAGAGACCCAGGGTCAGATCCACTCACGGCCTGCTCTTTTTCAAGGAGATGTCCCTGGAGGAATTCCTTGGCCATGCCCGTGAACTGGAGAAGTCCATGGAGGGAGTCGTGTTGTAGTGCTCAGTACTCAGGAATAAAAAATAGAGGCCATCGGAATGAAGGCCTCTATTTTTGTTCAGGTCTGCAGCAATTTACAGTTCCCGGATCTTGATGTTGCGGAACCAAACCGCATGACCGTGATCCTGTAATCCGATGTATCCGGTCTTTGCCACATTGGCGAAATCGGGATTGAATTCGGGGAATTTGCTGTTGGCGATCATTTCGTTCCACTCATTGGTCCAAAGGTGGAATTCCAGGGTGGTCTCACCATTCATTTTGTAAGCGATAGTACCCTCGTAGGAAATGATCTCGGCAGTGTTCCACTCCATTGATCCTTTAGCATTCTGGGGATCGGGAGGGATCAGGTCATAGAGACTGCCGGCCCTTCTGTTTCCATCTTTTCCAAGGGTATTGTCAATATGCGTGGAGAAATTATCCAGGATCTGGTATTCGGGCGCTGTGTACCAGATCTTCCTGCCGGGAATCTCCTGAGCCAGATAGAATATCCCGGAGTTTCCACCCTCTTCGATCATCCAGTCCACTTTGAAATGAAAGTTGGTGAACTGCTTATCGAAAATGATGTCCCCACCAAATCCAGCCTCACCTTTACCGGAGTTCTCACATACCATCATACCCTCCTCAATATACCATCCGGTATCGGGAAATACCACGTTGTCATACTCCCGCCATCCTTCGGTGGACTCCCCGTCAAACATCAGGATCCAGCCCTCGTCTTTCTCCTCATCAGTAAGGGTGTTGTGACCTCCCTTTTCAGAGCAAGCTGTCATAGCTACAAGGACCACTGTAATTAATAGAAAAAAGGATTGTTTCATTTGTATCTATATTAAAAGTGCTACAAAGTTACGCCGGCATATCGGGAAGTTCCCAACCGCCCTCTCTGGGTTTGTGTTTCACCAGCTCAGCGGCAAACTCCTTGGCTGAGAACGGATCGGTCCACTGCTTGTCGAAGGTGGGATGTCCGTCATGGATCTCAAATCCGTCTTTGACACACATCTTCAGTTTTTCATTATCGGAAATGTTGGTGAATTCCATGTTCTCACCATCCCACTCCAGCTCCTTGTTGAGGCCCTGGAGACGAACTGCATTTACTCCCATAACCACCATTTCGTTGAAAGGTCCTGCTTCACTGAACGGAGAAGCGGTCTCCACACGGTTTTCCGGACTCTCCTTACAGGCTCTCACCCAGTCCATTTCGTGGCTGGTTTCCACACGTCGCCTGAATTTGGGAGCATCTGGCTCTCTGCCTGAAAGCAACCAGGGACGTACTCCGTAGCATCCGCAAATCAAGGTATCCTCAGTTCCGTGGAACAGGACACCGCCTCCTGCATCATTCATGTTCTTGCCTTCCGGCCACCACTTGGGTCTCATGGGCTGAAGTCCGCCATCGTACCAGGTAACTTCCACTTCCGGGAATTCTACCTTGGGAGCAGGCTTCCGTTCGGGATAAGTCAGTTTTACCATCTGTGCATTGGGGGCACATTCGGTCAGAAGAAGCGTGGAGCTTCCCTGTACCTTGGTGGGGTACTGCAGTTGAAGTCCCACAAACACAGGATGCAAGATGTGGCATGCCATATCGCCCAGAGCACCGGTTCCGTAATCCCACCATCCACGCCAGTTCCAGGGGTGGTAGATCTCGTTGAAGTCCTTCATCTCTGCCGGACCGGTGAAGAGGTCCCAGTTGAGCGTGTCGGGGACAGGCATCGCATTCTCAGGTACATTCAATCCCTGGGGCCAGATGGGACGATCGGTGAAGGCTTCCACTTCCCTCACTTCCCCTATCTCACCATTCATGATCCACTCCACCACCTGATTGACTCCTTCGGCGGAAGAACCCTGATTCCCCATGGAGGTGGCCAATTGATGCTTTTTAGCCAGTTTGGTCAACAACCTGGATTCGTACACAGAATGGGTGAGTGGCTTCTGAACGTACATGTGCATCCCCAGTGTCATCCCATGTGCTGCAATTAATGCATGGGTATGATCAGCAGTGGCAACAACCACGGCGTCGATCTTCTTACCCATTTCATCATACATTTTTCTCCAGTCCCAATACTTCTTAGCCTTGGGGTACTTATCAAATGTCCTGGCAGCATACTTCCAGTCCACATCGCATAGTGCTACAATATTCTGGTCCTTGATGTTGCGAAGATTTGCATTACCCATGCCACCCACTCCTACGGCAGCAATATTCAGTTTATCACTGGGGGCGGTGTAACCCATGCCGCTCACCACATGACTTGGAACTATGGTGAATCCTGCGGTAGCCGCAGCTGTAGTTCCGAGAAACCTTCTTCTGGAGATACCTCCATCATTTTCTTTGCTCATAATTATTAAGAATTTAGTTAGTTTATCGTGTGCTATTTAGCAAAATCGCCTCCCAATTTAACAATAAAATCTATAGATGAATACTTCGTCCCATCCCTATTTGTGCTAAATTGTGCCTAATGATATATTTTCCGCAACTTACTAAACCTACTTCTCATGTCCTGGCCAGTTTCCATGGCGCCAATCCCAGGATCATCCCGGAGAAGAGAATGGTGGAGATCACCGGCTCGGCTAAACCTCCGGCGGAAGAGACCAACAGGAATGAACGTGCCTGGATCGAAGCTTTCAAGGAGGATAAAGAATCACCCGGAACTTTTCTGAAAGCGCAGCCCGTTACGGAAACCATTCTCCTGGGAGGTGTGGCTCTCAGAGCGGGCAGAAAGGTGAAGTATGACTCGGAGAAAATAGAGATCACCAACATGGCAAAAGCCAATCAGTATCTCACCAGGGAGTATCGTGAGGGGTGGGAGCTGTGAGTGCCTGGTGCTCGAACATGAAGTTAAAAATTGAAATAGAAAAACATGAGAACTTACTTGATTATTGCATTATTCCTCTCCTTTTCCCCATTTGGACTGAGTCAGAAAGCGGAATTGGCTGATTTGATGTTCGGATATAATTTCATAGAAACGACCTGGTATACGGAAGGTGAGGACCTGAAGCTACTGAAACTTTATGAAGGTTTGAGAGTGGCTGATGTGTCGGATGGAATGGATGGGGTTGGATTGCCTGATCAGGGGCTGGTCGATCCGGCCATCCATCCTTCATGGGTGGATTATGAGGGACTAAGTCACGTCATCAGGGGTGTTGCTCTCACGGTGCGCTATGTCCCGACCATGAGATCTGACCGGCCGGAACCCGGAGAGGATTTCCAGAGTTGGGAAGGTCATTTTTATAGCGCTTATTCCTCAGAAGCATTTGTTCCGCTGATACACCAAGGGGTGATTGTTGTGATCGATGATGTGGAAGAGAAGGATATTGGTTCCATTGGTTCCAACAACATTTTGTCCTGGAAGAGTCGGGGAGCTGTGGGTGTGGTTACGGATGCCTCATCTCGCGACACAGATGAAGTGGCTATAGAGAGGGTTCCTCTCTACCTGAGGGAGAAGGGCAGGGGGATAAGGCCAGGCCGCAATGAGCTTGAATCGGTGAACAGACCCATAACCATTGGCGGTGTCCTGGTATGTCCGGGAGATGTAGTGGTGGCAGACGGGGATGGTGTCATTGTGGTTCCCAGGAAGGTGGCAGAAAAAGTGGCAGGCATTGCTCGGGAAGTGCTGGAGAAAGATAAGTCCGGTCGCCGGAGTCTCTATGAACAACTTAGCATGCCAATGGATCAGACCGTAGAGTAGGAATGGTCGGCTGTTCCACCTTACCGGAAAATGTTAATTCATTTAAAACAGTGGATTTGAATTTCTCAATCACCTATATTGGCACCTGTCCTATAAGATAAAAGTATAATTATGAAAGAATTAAAGATCAATTATCTGGCTGTTCTGGTAGCTGTAGTATTGCAATTTGCTCTCGGATTTCTCTGGTACGGACCTCTGTTTGGGGATGCCTGGATGGAGATGGTCGGTATGGATGCAGCCTATGTTGAAGCCAATCCTCCAGGGGCGGGGATCTGGATCGCCAATGTAGTTTCCGCAGCACTGGCCATGTTTGTCCTGGCCTGGTTGTTTGTCAGGTTACATGTGGAATCCCTGTTGAAAGGGGTCTGGATCGCATTTGTGATTGGATTTTCCTTTGTATTGATGTCCCAGATGATCTCCGGCTTCTATGCGGAGGATCCCTATTGGCTGGCATGGATTAACGGAGGAAATACTACGGTGGGTCTGATGTTGGGTGGTGCCGTACTGGGTGCGTGGACCAAATCCTCATAGCAGGATCAGGCTGATCACCCATATGATCAGCATAGCAGATACCCCAAGTACCAGGGTTCCCATGGTGTGAATTTTAAATCCGGTCTTCACTCTCATTCCGGTCATCTGAGTAAAGATCCAGAACATGCTGTCGTTGGCATGGGAAACCACCAGTGATCCTGCGCCGGTGGATAATACAACCAGTGCTTTGGCCATAGCACTTTCAAATCCCAGGGATGCCATCATGGGGGCCAGCAATGAAGCAGTGGTGATCAGAGCTACAGTGGAAGATCCCTGTGCACTTTTTATGGCTGCTGCGATAAGGAAAGGTAGAAGAATTCCAATGCGCATATCTGCCAGAGTCTCACCCAATACCTCAGCAATACCGGAATTTCTGAGCACCATGCCAAAAGCTCCGCCGGCACCGGTGATCAAAATGATAATAGCTGCATTCTGAAGCGCTTTTCCCACCCATCCTGCAGAGGAAAGCATATCCCTTTCTAATTTGTGTGGCAGGGAAAATGCCACCAGGATCCCCAACATTAGCGCGATGACCGGTTCTCCGATAAAACCCAACACCTGTTTGGCCGATCCTGATCCGAATGGATCAGTAGGAAAATCCGAGATCGATTTGAGAACAATCAGTAATATGGGTAACAGAATGGGGATGAAGGATTTAAAAGCTGAAGGTGCCGTTTCCAACTTCTTTCGGATCTCCCTGGGCGTGACATCTGGATTGGGATCCAGGTAGACTCTTGAGGCTATTTTGTCAGCAAAGAGCCACCCGGCTACCAGCACCGGGATACTGGTAATGGCGCCCAGCATGATGACTAATCCAAGGTCCGCCTCAAGCAATCCGGCTGCCGCGATGGGACCGGGTGTGGGAGGGACCAGGTTGTGGGTCACCGCCAGGCCCAGTGCCAAAGCAGAGGCTGAACCGGCCAGTGAGATCTTTGCCTCTTTGGAGAGGGCTTTGGTTAACGGCAGCAGGATCACGAATCCCGAATCGGCAAATACCGGGATGGAAACGAAATATCCGATGACCGACATGGTCAGGGGGACCTGCTTCTTTCCGGTAAGTTTCAGGATCCGGTTAGCCATGGCATAGGCTCCTCCCGACTGCTCCAGAAAGGTTCCAATTATAACCCCGGCAATAATTACAATCCCTATCTGGCCTATGGTTCCACCGAATCCTTTATTGATCGATTCGGCAACGGATTCAAGCGGCATTCCTGAAAGCAATCCAAACAGGACTGACACAAATAAAAGTGCCAGAAAGGGATGAAACCTGTACCTGCTGGTGGAGACTATGATGAGAAGAACACTGGCAAGCAGCAGGATGATAAGGAACATGAAGTATGAGGATTACATCAGTACGATTCCGGATTTGCGACAATGGTCATGCATCTGAGCTGGCCACAGGCTGGCCTGGACCTCGCCGATATGAGCTTTCCGCAGAAAGTACATGCATAGCCGGGACTGTCCGATACCTCCTCCCACCGATTCTGGAAATTCACCAGCCAGCAGTCGTTTGTGAAACAGTAACTCTTTGCGTTCACTCTTCCCCTGAATTTCAAGTTGCCTGAGCATGGCCGTCTTGTCCACTCTGATTCCCATGGAAGAGAGCTCAAACGCGGTTTCAAGGATGGGATTCCAAACGACGATATCACCGTTGAGACCCCTGTATCCGTTTTGAGTCTCGGTAGACCAGTCGTCGTAATCGGGAGCCCGGCCGTCATGGGCTTGGCCGTTGGCAAGCTCTGCTCCGATCCCGATGATAAAGATGGCCCCGAACTCCTCTGCAGCTTTATACTCCCTCTCCTTCGGATTCAGGTCAGGGTAACGCTCCAGGAGCTCTTCCGCATGTATGAATGTAATCTCTTCAGGCAGAATAGGAACAATGTCCGGATGGTTCTCATAGACAATGAACTCGGTCCGTTTGATCACAGAATAGATCTGTGTGACAATATTTTTCAGATAGTCGATGTTGCGCTCTTCGGGAAGAAGGATCTTCTCCCAGTCCCACTGGTCCACATAGATGGAATGAAGGTTGTCCAGTTCCTCATCAGGACGCAGGGCATTCATATCGGTATAGAGTCCGTAACTGTTGGATATGCCGTAATCGGCCAGCATCATCCTTTTCCATTTAGCCAGGGAGTGTACGATTTCAGCTACAGTGCCTTCCATGTCTTTGACCTCAAAAGAAACGGGTCTTTCCACTCCGTTCAGATCATCATTGATCCCGGTTCCCCTTTGGACAAAAAGAGGTGCGGTCACTCTCCGTAGCTTCAATTCGGCAGCCAGATTCAGCTCAAAAAAGTCCTTTACCATCTTGATGGCTCTTTCAGTCTCCTTCAGTGATAATATCGATTTGTAATCTTTTGGAATAAAAAGCTTCATGTCAATTTCAATTTGTAGTTATATTAAGACTACAAATAACAGATTTTAATTTGTAAATTCAAAATAATAACGGATTGTAATTAATACTTGAGATTATACATGAATGTGATATCCCCGGTGAGAACCTCGGTACGTCCGCTTTTGTATTTTACCGTTGCCTTAAACACATAGACACCCGGACTGGCCAGTTCTCCGCTTTTCAGGTAACCATCCCAGCCATGGTACAAATCTTTTGTTTCCCATATCATTTCACCCCATCTTGTGTATATAGCCATTTCGAAGGTCTCATGGTTAATCACAAGCGGGTGAAAAACTGAGTTATCGATTTCACCCTCACTCCAGTTTCTGCCATCCCTTTGACTTTTCCCTTCCCATACGAAAGCATTGGGAAATGTGGATGATCCTTCTCCCTCAATCACCGTGATCAGCGATTCCTGTATCAGGGTGTCGACACATTCTTGTTCACTCCAGGCATACAGCGTAACAGTAAATGTGCCTGCTACACCATAAATATGATTGGGATGCTCATCCGGAGAGGTGTCGCCATCGCCGAATTCCCAGCGGTAGTCCACTGCATTAACAGAATTATTTATGAATTTGAAGATCTGCTTCAGATTTCTTGCCTCTGTGGGTGCAGCGGTGAAAAGTGCTGTCGGGGTACTATGGATGTCTATAATGTGCTCTACAGTGTCTGAACCGGACATTCCAAATGCAGCCAGTTTTACATGATGTTCCTTTTGCTGGTAAAAAATGTGTTTGGGACTTGGCTCTGTGGAGAAGGTGCCATCGTCGAAATCCCATATGTAGGAGTCTGCGTGCTCACTTTTATTGAAGAATTGGATCTCCAGCGGGGGACATCCGATGGAATCGGGTTCAAATTCAGCTACGGGTGGTGGCGGTAATATCTGAACCCGTTTAATCACGCTGTCGCTGCAATACTCATTAAAGGTTGTGAGCTCAATATCGTAAAATCCATAGGTTTCAAATACATGTGAATTGGGATCTTTCACCTGGGAGGTATCTCCATCACCAAACTCCCACAGGTATGACCAATCCCCGAAGCTGGAGGTGTTCACGAGGAAAACATCGGATTCCGGGAAATTCTGGATCTCCGGTGTAACAAAAAAGTCAGCGATGGGGGATTCGTAAATATGCACATTATCGGTCATAGTATCCCTGCAGCCATAGAAAGACTGAATAACCAGTTGATATTCGAATATGCTATCAAGCTGAAACACTGAATAGTAGAAAGTATCTATGACCCCTTCAATGGTATCCACGTAAAAATGGAGAGAATCGCCCGTTGGAATGGTATAGGTGTGGGAAATGGACTCGGACCTTGTCATGGTAGAATCGTCATCCCCAAAATTCCAATAGTACTTATCATAGCCCGATACAGCCAGGAAATCCACCTCCACCGGACTGCACCAGTCATCGTATATAGCAGCGACAGTCATGTCAGGTTTGGGGTACACCTCCAGAACAAGAGTGTCATTCAGATCATTGTCACAGCTGTTGAGGCCATGGTGCTCAACCACCTTTTTGAGTATATATTCATTTTGGCCTACCCTGTTGTTCAGCGGGATTCTGAATGTATCGGCCGGGAGATTGAATATGGTGTCAAGGGTCCCCTGAATCTCAATCACCAGGTCGAACCTGGAAGTATCCGCTCCGGAAATAAGGATCTCTGCGAGGGTCTGGTTGCTGGTAAGTTGACACCAGGTTGAATCCTCGGTCAGGATCTCAGCATGAGGCAGATCAGCTACCCGAACCTCCAGGGAATCTACTCCAGAACATCCATATGAGTCAGCCTGGGTAGTAAACACCACATCGTGACTTCCTATGCCCGCCATTGCAGGGTCGAACATTCCTGTAATGGTATTGGTGATGCCATTACCGGACCAGGTGCCCAGCGATGGAGAGGCCTCCAGGTCGTAAGGAGCGTCATAGAAACAGAAAGGATCAACGGGTGTAATAAATCCATCCGGAGCATCCCTCACTGTAATCTCAATGGAATCGCGGGAGCTACAGGAATTTCCATCTGTAATGACATACTTTATCTCGTGTGTTCCCGGGCCTGCAGTATAAGGAGCAAACTCTCCTGTAGCCGGATTGAGAATTCCGTTACCCGTAAATGTCCCTCCACCGGTAGCCACCGAAAGCACAATGCTGTTGTTAAATTCGCACATGGTATCCACAGGGGTGATGGTGGGATCCGGATTTCCAACGATCCGTATCACTGACCTGTCGATCTCCTCCGGCTCTTCAGGCATGCCCGGGAGATAGGGATTGCAATAGTTCCAGTACCTCAGCTCCACTTCAAATTCATCATCTATAGCGTTATCATTTGCAATGGTGATGGGGAGACTCTTTTCGTTGGACCCATGCACCGGCCCGGTAAGGGTGATCACCGGACCCTCCCACGGATATGCTCTTACAATGCCATCTACTCTTACCTCGGTAAGGGAAGACATGCTGTTGCTTGTGCCATAAACCCACTGGATCCATCGGGTATCTTCATTAGGCACATCATTCTCCTGGGGTGGCACGCAATTGAACCGGGTTCCGTCATCAAATTGCATGGTGGCTCCGTTACCTATACACACCGGATAGACATTCGGGTCTGCTTCTACCCGTCCGCCATTCTCATCATCCGTATCCCACACGGTAACGAATTGCTCCTGGGAAGAGGAGGTACACATTACTCCACCCACCATCAGAGTGGCCACAGGCGAGTAATTGCATTTGTCATCCATGGAGGGATAGACGTGATTGGCGTTTGCATTAAACGTGCCGGCCGGACCTTCAGTGGCGATGATGATATCTGTATTGCCATCATCCCAGTCATAGTATATCTTTACCGTATCTCCGGCATTATTTACCCCCACATAAGTAACATCCCAGTTGACCGTGACGGGTGAACACAGCTTGTCGGGAACGATGGTATTTGCCTTTGAAAAGATGGCACAACTTTGCCCGACACCTCTTATAGGAATGAGAATCAGAATGGCTATGTAGAGCAGCGATGCCCGTCTTTTCATAAGGGAAATTTAAAAATTATTTTCCTAAAAGTTGTTAAAATCCCATTTTCCACGAAATGACCGGGTGAGCATCCGGTTGGCATCTTCGTCATCAATAAACTGCTCGTGAGCGGGAGCCCATTTCAATGGACGCTCCAGATCATAAGCCATATTTGCTATGTTGCAGACAGAAGCGGTCCTGTGACCTGTCTCCACATCCGAAACGGGGCGAGTGCGATTTTTAATGGCATCCACCCAATCCTGGTAATGGTTGTCGCTACGGTAAAGTGGTGTGTCACTCTCTTTCAACTCCAGCTCAGTGAGCCCTTCAATGTCGGAGCGGTAAAAACTTCTGCTCACTTCGATCTTACCTTCAGAACCCAGAAATTGAACGGCATTAAAATCACCCCAGTCTTTATGATTCATAACTATCCCGTTGGCATAGATCATCTTCAACCCTCGTTTATCTCTTTTTTCAGGCGGTATGAACTCCACTGGTCCTGACTTATCCATTCCCAGTCCCCATTGCCCGATATCAAACATATGGGCACCCCAGTCGGTGATCATACCACCTCCGAAATCCCTGTATGCTCTCCAGTTGGGCCAGCCGCCGTACTCAATGGGTGGGGAAAGCTCCTGGTTGTAGCTCCTGAACATGGATGGGCCCACCCACAGATCCCAGTTCAGGTAGTCGGGTTCCGGCTCTCCAGGTAACTCACACGCCATCACCGGATCACCTATGCTCACATTGACCTCCTTCACCTCTCCGATGTATCCGTTTGAGACCATTTCACATGCATGTCTGAAATTGCGCCAGGAACGTTGCATGTTACCGGTTTGAAAAACCCGATTATATTTCCGGGTGGCACTTACCATGGCTCTTCCTTCTGCTACAGTAAGTGCCATTGGCTTTTCACAATAGATGTCTTTACCTGCTTTTGCTGCATCAACAGCCATCATTGCGTGCCAGTGATCCGGCGAGGCAATCACTACTGCGTCAATATCTTCTCTTTCAAGCAATTCCCGGTAATATCCATAAGTGTCCACTACCTGTGTTCCCCCATTCAGTTTTTCACTATTAGCTTGTTCTGCTGCTCCTCTGAAACGATCCAGTTTCTTCCGGTCCACATCGCTGGCTGCAAGCACAATAGTTTCCACACAACCATTGATGCTTCCTAAAAGGCCCATACTCTGTTTCCCGGTCCCGATATAACCCAGGTTAATTCTGTCGCTGGGTGCCAGATATCCGGTTCCTCCCAATACATGCCTTGGGATTACGGTGACTGCTCCTGCAGTTAGTGCTGATTTACCAATAAATTCTCGTCGTTTCATACGTTGTTTATTTATTTGTTTAGCTGGATCGGTTTATAAAAATAGCATTAATAAAGTATTTTCCCGTCCATCCTGTTCCATTCCTCCTTTAACTCCTCCATTTGTTCAAGTACTATCTGTCTGGATTCCACCTCCCTGGCTTCCTTGGGGAGGGATAATTCCAAGTAGAGGTGATTATCCATAAATCCTATGGATTCTGCCTCTTTACGATCTGAACAGAAGTATACCTTGCGTATATCGGCCCAATAGATGGCGGAGAGACACATGGGACACGGTTCAAAATTTGTATAGAGAGTGGCCCCGGTCAGGTGATAATCGTTTACATTCCTGCATGCCTCTCTTATGGCATTCACTTCGGCATGAGCGGTAGGGTCAATGGACTTCAGCACACTGTTATGTCCCCGTCCGATAACCCTTCCGTCCTTCACAACAATGGCCCCAAACGGGCCCCCTTCTCCACTCCTAAAACCTTTAAACGCTTCTTTGATAGCCTGTTTCAGGAATCCAGAATGCTCCATGGCTAAATTATTTAAGTTAAACGTACCTCTAGTTTAGCAATAATGAAAATTTTGCTGATGAAATTTAAACATTGTTGCCTAAATACTCCAATTCATAGGTTGGCATAAAAAAACTGTCAACCTTTAGCGGGATCGATATATCTTTTACTCAGTTTGATCAATTCTGCGAATAATCTCCATGCAGGCTCTTCCGTTGTGGTACGGAGTCTTCCAGAATCCAGCCTTCTCTTTGTCCAGCCTGGGTATCCCATCCCGGCTCACACTCCAGTGCCACTCCCCATACGTGTGATCAATGATCTTCTCTTTGATGAAGTTCCAGCTCTTCATTGTTTTTTTGGCAAACTCCACATCTCCCGATAACTGGTACGCATTAAAATACCCCACCATGGCTTCGGCCTGGGGCCACCAGTGTTTATCCGTATCGTATCTGTCCTCGTTTGGGAAATATTCATAGATGAGTCCTCCGTCATCATCCAGACCGGAAAAATTCTCGTATGCCATCCTCACTGCGATTCGGGCAGATTTATCAATCAATTGGGGCTTACCCAGCACCATAGCTGCTTCATGAAGGAGCCAGGAACATTCGATGTCATGGCCATAGGAGATGAGAGAGGACTTCAGATTCCAGTGGTCGTCAAAAAAGAGATTCAGATGATGATATTCATGGTCGATAAACCGTTCCAGAAAGAGCCGGATCAGGTTTTCCAGTGCATCACCCAGCTGTTGATCTTTCCATATCCGGAAAAGATGTGTATAGGCCTCCAGTATGTGAAGGTGCGTATTCATGGTCTTGGTCACGTTAATTTCCTTCTTACTCAATCGTTTATCTTCCAACGGCAACCAATCCCTGGACAGGGCCTCTGAGTACCCATTCCGCTCCCTGTCCAAGGCTTGGGATTCGATATCCAGGAACAGGGATTTAGCCGTTTCCAATGCCTCCTCCTTTCCACTAGCCAGACCGTACTCTGCCATGGCATAGATCGAGAAAGCAATAGCATAGATCTGATTGCGGGAGGCACTTACGCCACCTTTGTAGTCCAGTTCCCAGAAAACACCTCCGTATTCACGGTCTAAAAAGTGATCTCTGATATAGATGTAGGCTCTGTCAGCCACTTCCAGGTAAGATCTCTCCTCATACATTCGGTAAGCAGCTGAAAAGGTCCATAATATGCGTGCATTCATGACAGCCCCTTTTTGGGCTCCGGGTACTATTTTATTGTAGTGAGTAAGGTGACCATGAAATCCCCCATGCTCCAGATCGGGAAGAAAGGTCATCCAGTAGGGAAGAATATTTCCTCTAAGCTCCTCTTCAAGTTCTGAGCGCAACACTTTGAGCATACCTGTTATCCATTTTGGTCAGCATTCTTTTATGTCAAACATTCCTGCCTGGTTTTCGGTCCAATTTTCTCTGAATCCATCCATATTGGGTATGAGAAGAGGAGCATCGGGACCCGCTGGATCATAACGGATGGTGACTTCATATGGAGGGGAAATGGAAACGAAACGTAAAAATATCAAAATAATACCCTTCAGCAAAGGTTAACTCACATCGCCCTCACCTGTATTGAACCTGTCTTGCGAACTCGATGCACTCCATATGCTTCCATAATTGATTACATTTGGGAAAATTTGGATCTCCATGCGTGTATTTATATTGTGTACAGGGAGAAGCGGATCGGTTACTTTCATAAAGGCCTGTAAACATGTCACTAATTATACCTCGGGTCATGAGACCAGGTCGCGGCGGTTGGGGGATGATCGTTTCAACTACCCCGATCATCATATTGAGGCGGACAACAGGTTGAGCTGGTTCCCGGGAGCTATGGAGCGTAAGTTTGGGAACGACGCAATTTATGTCCATTTGATCAGGAATAAGGAGGAGACCGTTCGGAGTTATAACCGCAGGTGGATCCGGAATGGGAGCCTGATTCGGGCCTACTGTGAAGGGATTCATCAGATTGCTCTCCACAAGCTTGACCGGGCCCGGCGTCTGGAGGTAGTCTCTGACTTCTATGACCAGGTGAATGAGAATATCGATCAGTTCCTGGAAGGGAAAGAGAAGAAGATGACCATTCAGATCGAAAATGTAGCAGAACAGTTTCCTCAATTCTGGAAGTTGATAGGGGCGGAAGGAGATCTGGAAAGAGCGCAGACGGAATTTGCACATAAATACAACCGTTCTAAAACACGTCGGTTCAAGTTCTTCAGGCATGAGGTGCGTTTCCGGCTTATGAAATTGAGAAGGAGGATTTTTTGATAATCATCCGGTTTCTTCTAAATTGCATCTTCCGTAATTCATAGTCTTTATATGTATGCCTGTCCTTAAAAGCGTTAACCCATTTGATTCTTCCAGGATAGTGAACTACCCCCAGGTGTCAGAAATGAACCTGGCTGTTCTTCTTGGAAGAGCCAATACTGGATTCCAATCCTATCGGAATAGTACTTTTGAAAAGAGGGGGGAATGGATGAACCGTGCGGCTGGTATCCTTAGGGACCGGAGCAGGGAGTTTGCAGAGGTAATTACCCGTGAGATGGGCAAACCGGTTACAGAAGCAGAAGCCGAAGTGAGGAAATGTGCCTGGGTGTGCGAGTTTTATGCTGAACATGCCAGTGATTTCCTGGGGAAGCGAATTGTAGAAACAGAAGCAGAAGAGAGTGCAGTCATGTACCAGCCTCTGGGACCCATACTGGCTGTTATGCCCTGGAACTTTCCCTTCTGGCAGGTATTTCGGTTTATGGCTCCTGCATTGATGGCAGGGAATACGGCTTTGTTGAAGCACGCTTCCAATGTCCAGGGATGTGCTGCGGCTATCGAAGAGGTCATCAGGGAAGCCGGATTTCCGGAGGGAGTATTTCAGAACCTGGCCATAAGTGCTGATCGAGTGGCAGGGGTCATCGCCCATGAATATGTAAAAGCAGTTACCCTTACAGGATCTGAGGCAGCCGGTGCTGCCGTAGCAGCAGTAGCCGGTTCGTATCTGAAAAAGTGTGTGATGGAGCTGGGAGGGAATAACGCCTTTGTGGTGTTGAATGATGCTAATCAGGACCTGGCTCTACATATTGCTTTACCTGCCAGATTGCAAAACGGGGGCCAGAGTTGTATTGCGGCTAAGCGTTTCATTTTGGAATCGTGGATTGCCGAAGACTTTGTACCTCAGCTTTTAAAACGAGTGGGGGCACTGGTAGTCGGCGATCCCATGAAGGAAGAAACCCAGGTGGGTCCTCTGTCATCGGTAAATCAGGCGAAGGAGGTAGAGAAGCAGGTGCGTGAATCAGTTGAAAAAGGAGCCAAATTGATCACCGGGGGTCATCGTGACGGAGCTTTCTACACTCCTGCCATACTCACCGGTGTCCGGCCTGGTATGCCTGTTTTTGATGAAGAGGTTTTCGGACCTGTTTTTGCCGTATCAGAAGCCGATTCACCTGAACATGCTCTGGAGCTGTCTAACAAATCGAGGTTTGGACTGGGGATGCAGGTCTTCACCCAGTCGGAGGAGTTGGCCAATCTCTTCGTTGAAGGGGCCGATGAAGGTGCCGTATTTGTAAATGCCATGGTCAAATCGGATCCCAGACTCCCCTTTGGGGGAGTGAAGAGTTCAGGATTTGGCAGGGAACTATCGGTGGAGGGGATCCGGGAATTTGTGAACATTAAAACCGTGTGGATAGACTAATTATATCATATTTCTTATGAGAAAACTAGCTGTTGTGATAGCCCTGCTAGGATCACTGACAGGTCTTGTGGCACAGAGTGATTTTACGAAACCGGCTGATTTTTTTGGCTTTGAGCCGGGTACAGATAAAACACTGATCACTTACGAACAATTGATCGATTACCTGAAAAAACTGGAAGGAGAGTCAACCCGCCTTAAACTGGAAAAGATCGGAACCTCCTCCATGGGAAAACCGATGTATATCGCGTTTATCTCCAGCGATGAGAACATCAGGAATCTATCCGATTTGAAGGAGATCA
>CAZURA010000008.1:0-72005 GCA_964622985.1 uncultured Bacteroides sp.
CCACCAGCCTGTTTCCTGTCTCTTTAATGGCCCTCACATGCCTCACGGCAATGTAGCCTGCTACGCCTATCAGTGCAAAATTCTTCTCGTCTTTATTCATGGTGGATACCTACAGAAACAGTATACGAAGATAATAAAAATTGCGGGTTGAATTGCGCGAGCACTTCCCCTGCTTTTGAGGGGAAACCGAGCACCATAGAAATTAACAATTTATCGATGCATTCTTGCGGCTTGCCGCGAGGAAAATCAAAACTTCGTTTTGAAAACCTCTCTCTACTTCTTACTTTTACCTGACAATAGGCTATCTATGATCATCGGCAAATACATTAGACAGCTTCTGGAAGACAGGAAGCGAGTGATATTACCAGGTTTTGGGAACCTGGAGGTAAAAGAGGACGCAGCTGGAGTACCTACCTCCGGAGGAAGACTGGATCCACCCGGTTTATCCATTCGGTTTGATTCGGGATTTAGTAAGGATGATGCATTGATTGCATCGGCTCTTGCTTCCGGGGAGAAATTGAGTGAAGAGGAGGCCGGACAACGTGTACTGGAGTTTGTGGATGCAGTGAAATTTGCACTGGACAAAGGTGAACCTTACCACCTGCCGGATACCGGGACTTTTACCAGAGACGATGACGGAAAGGTCCGGTTCAAACCAGATCCGGGATGGGTGCTGGAACCTGATCAATATGGACTGGATTCGATGGACCTGTTGGAACTGGAGGAGCTTCCGGTCGAGGAGGAAGTTACTAAGGAAGAAGCCAAACCAGAAGTCAAGCCTGAGGTTTCCGCAAAGAAACCTTCAGAGAAACCGGTGGCAAAAACCCCCGAGAAGCCCACTCAAAAACCCACGGATAAGCCTGCTAAAGAACCCTCCTCAACTGCAGCAAAAGCGCCGGGTGTGAGGAAACCAGCGCAAAAACCGGCAGAGAAGAAATCCGTAACAAAACTCGCTCCAAGGCCCGTTAAACAGGAACGCAAGATCAATCGATGGAAAGTGATCTGGATTGTAGCCGCTTCACTGATCATTGTCCTTATCGTTCTTATTATGATCCCTACTGATACATTCAGGAAAACTGAGCCCAAAGATCCGGTTGTTACTGATAAACCTCAGACAGAATCACCAGAAACTACACCGCCCGATGCGGTGAAGGATGAATCAGAAGAGGAGACAAGTACGAAGCCGGACAGTGATACCCCAGCACCGGATGGTGCAGAAGAGGAGGAACCGCCTCCCGCAACGGAGCACCACTATTTCGTCATTGCAGGGAGCTTTAAGCATCTTAAAAATGCCAGTGATCTGCAGGATCAGATGAAAGCCAGGGGTTTCTCCGCAGAAGTGATGGTTACCGAGAACAGAATGTACCGGGTTAGTGTGGCTTCCTACGCTACCAAGGCTGAGGCAGAGATAAAAATGGCCGGTATTAAAACCGAACCGGGGCTGGAGTCATGCTGGCTGTTATCCAACAACTAGGGCTAATTGATCTCCGCGCCGTTGACCGCATCGTCAGAAGGCACTACAAAGTGTAACGAACCGTCGGGATTTTCCGATAACAGAATCATGCCCTGGGACTCAATCCCTTTGATCTTTCTGGGGGCAAGGTTAGCCAATACAGTTACTTTTTTGCCAGGAAGGTTTTCCGAGTCGTAATACTCTGCAATACCGGAGACAATGGTTCGGATCTCAAAACCCAGATCCACCTGCATTTTAATCAGTTTCTTGGTTTTAGGTACCTTTTCTGCCTCCAGTATGGTCCCCGTCCTCAAATCCATCCGTGTGAAGTCATCGAACGAGATCTCCTCTTTCTGGTCAGACACGGCAGAAGGAATGTCATTATCTTCTTTGGTCTTCATCAGCTTATCCAATTGTGCCTGGATCTGTTCATCTTCGATCTTTTCGAATAAGAGAGAGGCTTTCCCCATGATGTGGCCAGGTTTCAGCAGGTCTGGTGTTCCCAGCAGTTCCCAGGAAGTCTCCCGGAATTGAATGAATCCCCTTAATTTTTCCATGGTGAAGGGAAGGAACGGATCCATCAGGAGGGTGAGGTTGGCTGTGATCTGAAGGGAAATATTGAGGATAGTATTTACCCTTTCCGGATCTGTTTTGATCAGTTTCCATGGTTCCGTTTCCGCCAGGTACTTATTCCCCAGCCTGGCCAGGTCCATGGCCAGCTTGATGGCCTCACGGAAACGAAACTGCTCCAGGCTCTGTTCCACACTTGCTGCGATGGTCCTGATCTCCTCCAGCACCGCTTTGTCAGGATCCAGCAACTCAGAAATTTCAGGAACATGGCCTTCAAAGTATTTATGAGTCAAGACGATGGCCCTGTTCACAAAATTACCCAGGATGGCTACCAGTTCATTGTTGTTCCGGTTCTGAAAATCCTTCCAGGTAAAGTCATTGTCTTTATTCTCGGGAGCGTTTGCACAAAGCACATAGCGCAGAACGTCCTGTTTTCCAGGAAAATCTTCCAGGTATTCATGCAGCCAGACCGCCCAGTTCCGGGATGTGGAGATCTTATCGTTCTCCAGGTTGAGGAATTCATTGGCTGGTACATTGTCAGGCAGGATGTAGCTTCCTTCCGCCTTTAACATGGTAGGAAAAATAATACAATGGAAAACAATATTATCTTTTCCAATGAAATGGAGCATGCGGGTCTCTTCGTCCTTCCAGTATTTTTCCCATTCAGGGGTCAGCTCCTTGGTGGCTGAAATATAGCCTATGGGTGCATCGAACCAGACATACAACACCTTTCCGTCAGCTCCATCAACAGGTACAGGGATACCCCAATCCAGATCGCGGCTCACCGCTCTGGGTTGCAGCCCCTGGTCAAGCCACGATTTACACTGACCGTATACATTAGGCTTCCACTCTTTGTGCTCCTCCAGGATCCACTGCTGAAGCCACGGCTCATACTTATCCAGTGGGAGATACCAGTGTTTCGTTTCTCTCAGTACGGGTTTACTGCCGCTTATGGTGGATACCGGATTAACCAGGTCTGTCGGACTAAGGGAGGTGCCACACTGCTCGCACTGATCGCCATAAGCACAGGGGTTTCCACAGTGAGGACAGGTCCCTGTAATATAACGGTCAGCCAGAAAAGCTTTGGCCTCCTCATCATAATACTGTTCGGAGGTCTTCTCCACGAATCCTCCTTTATCATAAATGGTCCGGAAAATCTCAGAAGCTGTTTCGTGATGCACCTTGTTGGATGTACGGCTGTAGATATCAAACGAGATCCCAAAATCCGCAAAAGCCTTCTTGTTGATGGCGTGATACCGGTCCACCACCTCCTGGGGTGTGCTACCCTCATTTCGTGCCTTCAGTGTAATGGGTACTCCGTGCTCATCCGATCCGCAGATGGAGATCACATCCCTGCCTCTCTGGCGCAGGTAACGCACGTAAATATCAGAAGGTACATATACACCGGCCAGGTGACCCAGATGAAGAGGCCCGTTGGCATAGGGCAATGCAGAGGTGATCAGGTATCGTTTAAATGCTTTTTCAGCCATAGTGGGTGCTTTTTGAAATCGCACAAAGATAACGCTTAAAGGTGCTGCATGCAACTGGTGCAAAGGATTCATTAGCCGATATGGCATCCCATTATCACATAAAGTGGAGATAAAGGGATATGATGAATCATTGCGAAAAAGGGAAAAGTGCAGAAAAGCTGGCCGCCCAATACCTGCGAGCCCAAGGGTACCAAATCTGGAAAACAAACTGGCGCTGGGGCAAGAAGGAGTTGGATCTGGTGGCTACTTTCCGCCATGAGCTGGTGATTATTGAAGTAAAGGCCCGGGTGGGGAATGCTGTGAACGATCCCGCCGAAGTGGTGGATCATGCCAAACAGAGGAACATTATACTGGCCACCGAAGCATTTATCCGGTTATATGATTGCCACAGGCCCACACGGTTCGATGTAATTGCTGTGGTCTATCATCCCGCCCGGGTGGAGATCGAACATACAGAGTATGCGTTTTACCCTGAAGTGGAATAATACACCTGGAACCAGGGCTCCAGGTGTATTATGGATGTCAATATATACCTGGTTCCTCTCTATTCCACTATTACCAGGAAATTGCTAGTCGCGTGATCCACTGTGATCCTCAGAAAATAGCTGCCCGGGGTCAGATCCTGGACATCAATATGTGTCTTTCTTACTTTGACATTACGAATATCCTCCCTGAATACAAGTGATTTTGCAATGGTATAAAGCTCCAGTGTTACGGATTGTTCCTCCTCCAGATTCAAATCCACGAATAACATCTCTTCAGCCGGATTGGGATAGATCCTGACCTCCCCCGGGAAAGCGTATGGATTATATACAGAGGTCCCCGATTCCACATACACACTATCTGTATCAGAACATCCGTTTTGGTCGGTTACTGTTACCCAGTACTGACCCTCTTCCGTTACTTCAAATGTTGAACCTGTTGAATTATTCTGCCACAGGTATTCAGCATAACCGGTACCGGCATCCAGGGTCAGTGGGAGATCTGCGTATATCACCTCCTGATCGTCTCCGATTTCCACATCCGGCTGGCCCCAGACAGTCACTGATGTAGTAATGAGGTTATTTGATATATTCCCGTCTGTGGCCCAAATCAAACTGGCCTGAACACTGAAGGTACTAATCTCTGAAAAATCTGAAGTGGTGGCAAACGGAAGAATCACGGATTGCCCTGCAGGTAGCTCATTGTCCAGTTGGATCGCCTCAATCACCGAACTTCCGCTATTTACTGAATAGGTTATTATAAGGGTATCTCTCGTTGAGATCCTGAAATAACCATTATTCACAATTTCAATGGAAACCACTGTGTTGGTCTCCAGGCTGCAGGAGGAGACCGGATTTACGAGCCGCAGCAGTTCAAGATCAGGTTGGTCATACGCGACGAACACACTGTCATGGGTGACACAACCATTGTCGGCGGTCACCAATACGTTGTACCAACCCGAAGAGGGATCTGTAATGGAGTAATCTGTGCCGGTACTTCCATCGTGCCAGAGATAGGATGTATAACCAGGTGTGGCAGAGAGGGTGATGGGCTCATACACCAGCAGGGTATCCTCCCCGTTTCCGATATCAATATCGGGGCTGCCGTAATGATCCACGCTGACCAGCACCAGGTCATTGGTGGGAACCAGGTCCGACTCAAAGGAGGTATAGACCATGATGCTATAAAGCCCCGGCTCACTGAAATCCTCCTCCTGACTGAAGGTATGATGGATCACAGCACCATTTTCAAATACACTATCCAGCGGGAGGGTCTCAGACACTTCGGGTGCACCGTTGATAGAATAGGATACCGTGATGGTTGACGAGGGATCGATGTCCCAGTTACCATAATTTTTAACAATCACCTGAATGTGTTCGGATTCCTCCAGGTGACAGGTGGTTGCAGGATGCAATACTTCCTGAATGCCCACGTCAGGAGCCGCGAGGAATATTTCTATCTCGTCGTAGACCGTACAGCCGTTGTCGTCGGTAACCGTTACTCCATAAAGGCCTATCCCTGGTGTTGTTATGGTGTATGTCTGGTTGGTGCTTCCATCCTGCCACTCATAGGACGCAAATCCCGGACCTGCATCCAATGTATGTTCGAATCCGGTGATGACCTGATACTCTTCACCCAGGTCCAGAGCTGGTGTCTCAAACACGCCCACTGAGGTGATCACCGTATCGTTCCAGGATTTGGTGTCGTTGGCATAATCCACGAAAACCGTAAAATCATACCATTCTCCGGTTTGTACAGTTTCGGCATTTGAAAAAGTGAAATCGAGAGTATGTCCAGACAACAGGTTTTCCGTGAGTACAACTCCTTCCTGGACAATGGGCCCATCATCGATCCTGTATCCCATAGTAATGTTCTCTCCTGAAGGAATAGCCTGGTTGCCGGAGTTCTTGATCCGGGCCGATACCGTAATGGATTCGGACAGTTCACAGGATGTGGAAGGCGCAAGCAACTGATCCAGCATAAGATCCAGGACGTTCAGGGTGACGATTACTGTATCTGTGCTGATGCATTGATTTTCATCACTTACCGTTACATGGTATTGTCCCTGTCCCGGTTGATCAATGGTGAAAGTTTCACCAGTGGATCCGTCCTGCCACAGGTATTCAAAATATCCCGGAGCCGGTGCAAGTAAATATTCAGAGGCAATTACCACGGTATCCGGCCCCAGGTTAGCATCGGGGTATCCGAATACCTGCAACGTATGGAACAGAGTATCGTTTGCAGCATAAGCATCTTCTGTCAATCCCGTGAAGAGTTTCATCTGGTAATCACCCGGAGAGGAAAAATCAAATATCCTGGAATAGCTGAAATCAAAGGCTTCGCCCGGTTTAAATCGTTGGGTAAGCACTATGGTATCTGTAAAAGAATCTGTTGAGTTGATGATTCCACCTATGAAAATGGTGTCCCCCACTTCCACCGTATCGGTACCCATGTTCTCGATTCGGATCTGAAGAGGCAGCTGGTCACTCAATTCACAGGCTGAGAGCGGGCCCAGATAGGTGCTGACTCCCACATCGGAAATCAGCTGGAGAACCTGAACTGTGTCTGAGGCAACGCAGCCAATTCCATTGGTGACTCTCACATGATACGTGCCCTCGGTAGTCACATGAAAGAGTGAATCGGTAGAACTGTCCTGCCACAGGTAGGTCTGTCCCGGTACACCTGAGAATGCCCTCAAGATCACCGTATCAGGCCTGACAGTCGATATATCCTCACCCAGTTCCAAGGCTGGTTTATTCACCTCTATGCTTTGTGATACCGTATCATTTGAAGCAGGAGAATAAAAGTGGGGAAAAGAGGTGTGGAAGTATATGGTTGTCAGGTATTCCCCGCTTTTGCTGAAATCAAATGCCCCAGACATGAGAAGATCCTTAGTGTTACCTGCTGGCCAGGTTTGAGCGAGGGTATAGGTTTCCTCAAACGTCTGGATCTCTCCCGATCTATCTATGTGATAACCGATCCGGATGGAATCGCCGGGTTGGAGTGTGGAGAGCCCGGAATTTCGCAAACGAAGGGTAAAGGATTGTTCTTCACTCAGTTCACACGCACTTACAGGATCGAGGATTTCCAGAATGTCCATGTCCTTCGGAGCCTCCAAGATCCTCACATCATCCACGGCCATCCCATCATACTGGTTATCCTCTTTATCGGTCTTGAAGGTAAGCCTGACCTGCACATTTTCCTGGTCAGCTACCGCAGGAGGCAACAGATGAGTGACAGTTATCCAACCTCCGCTTAGTCCGCTCCATCCATCCGTTCCCAGAGCTCCCACAGGACTTCCCGTGTACCAGTTCCAGTAGGCGTCATACCCTGAAGTATTGGTGACTGCCGTCCAGTTTTCACCGTCGTCCAGTGAATAATAGAGGGTAGCTCCGTCCATATCCAGTTCCGAATCGGTCCAGAGGTTGGCCATAAATACGGGATGGATGATTCCTGTGAGATCGAAACTGGGTGAGGAGAGGAAACCGGGCTCAGAGTCGACCAGATCTCCCGTAAGAAGAAAGTCGTCTATGTTCCACCCTTCAGCCACAGCTCCGCCTGATGAAGAGTAGAAGAGGGAGAACCTGATTTTAAGCGCATCGGTGTAAGTGTAGGTGTCGGGTATCGGATATTCCCTGTATTCAAAAGCTAAGTCCATGATCGATCCTTCACTGTTTTTCCAAATGGTGTGCCACGTAGAACCGTTATCAGGACTCACCTCCAGCTTAATGGAGTCGCCATTTTGGATGGTGATCCAGCTGGCAAAATTCACCTGCAGACTGGAATAATCTGTGACATCAAATGCTGGAGAGGTAGCGGTGAAGGCTGTTCCGGGGGTTATCCCGTTTTCATACTCGTAAGGGTAGGTCCCCAGTCCTGAGAGATCAGTTCCGAGGCAATAATACCCGGAATCGGCAAAATAGGGCAGGTAGGTATTGTTGGGGGTGGCCCGCTCAAACTCTCCTGAGAAAGTCCATCCCATATCTGTTTCAAAATCATCCTCAAAAAGGGTCTTACTCTTTTCTGCAATCACGTCTCCATAGCTTGCTGACAATCCTGTAGCCCAGCTTTTAGTTCCTGAAGAAGCAGCGTTGATCACTGTTCCTGCAGGGGTTCCGTTTTCCCAGAGGCCGTTGCCTAAGGAACGCCAGAATCCTTCACCTGACTCAAAATCCTCTTCATAAGGAGGAGTGTAGGTGGGAACAATATAGATCTCAGTGGAGATCTGGTCATTACCTGTGAACTGATCACCGGGCATGGCAGTCTTGGCAAGTACAAGAGGTCTCGGTCCGGGTTCACTCAGGTCGGCACGGGTGGGGAAAGTAAAAACCACCGAACCTCCTACCGGAATACTGGAATTCATCAGATTGACAGTCCAGGTGTCCCCCCCGTCAAAAGAGTAGGCTACCGGTACCGGATCCACAATTTCGGCTCCCCCATAATTCCTGATGCGGACCGTAACTGAATCATTGGCCGTATGACCGCTTCCGCTTAGCGGATAGATCCACTCTGAGACCCCCACATCTTTCGAAATAAACTCCCCCGTAAGATAGATGTCATCAATATTCCAGCCCGAGTAGTTGTTGAATCCATCGGTGGGCCCCAGCTTGTACCTTATCTGCAGCTGGTCAGACCGGGAATAATCATCCGATATGGGAATTTGCGTTTGAAACCACTGGAAATCACTGAGATACGAATTACTCTCCCACAATGAATTCCAGGTAATCCCGTCATCGGTACTGATCTCAATGGAGGCATTGTCCCACACCTCAATATTCAGGTATCTCCTGAAAAAGAGATTCATATCCTTGTAATAGAGGACATCAATGTTGGGAGAGGTGGCATAGTAAGATGCTGCTTCACTTAATCCGGGCTCGTAGTTGTAAGGATTGGCGCCCAGACCGGTAAGGTCGGTACCCAGGGATTTTGTTCCCCTGAAAGCGTTCGGAGGATTTGGATTGCCCGGTGTTCCGCCCATGCCATTGGGTGTATTTACCTCAAATTCCCCGGTGAGGATCCAATTGTGGGTTCCTTCAAAATCTTGATGGTACCGGGTCTCAAAGACCTCCCTGAAACCCTCCGGTGACTGATCACTTGCCGGATAGAGATTGCCGTTGGAGCTGATCCCGTTGGCCTCTACCTTCACATCCAGGATATGTTTATGTTCGGCATTCTGGTCCAAATCATAGGTGAGCCACAGGTAAGAGAGTCCGGCCGGCAGGCTGTGATCCAGGCCCGTAAAACTAGCCACCCCGGAGCTGAAACTGGAGGGTGATCCCAGGGGATTTTCATTACTGAAGCTCTGGGAGGTTGTATTGTATAGTTTAATACCGCCGGGGAGAATGTCAGAATCTGAGGTATTCAGTGAGGTAAACTGTATGTTGTTGAGCATGACAGAATCCGTATTCCCGAAGACTTTGAAATCGACTCTCATCATGGGAACATCCGGAGTTCCCGAAGGAATGTAATTTGAGAAAGGTTGCTGGAAGTCAATGTCGGCAATGTACATGGGCTGGGACCCGGTCTCCACAATGGATACACTGTCGATGCAGGTACCATACCCCCACCGGGTATGCCCTTCAAAGGCCACATAATAGGTATCGGAAGGATTGGGCAGGGTTAGTTTTTTCTGCTCCCATTCATATACCGGATCGAGATATTCATGCAACAATACCCAGGGATCGGTATCGGATACTTTATAATATACCCTGAGTACATCCCATCCTGTGGATCCTTCAAAGGTCCATGGGATCTGACAGAGATAAAAGCTGAGTTCGACTGCAGTTGCACCCAGCAGGTTCATGGCCGGAGTAATCAGCTTGGTGCGTTCGTTGTTATCCCCCTGCTTAAAAAAAATGGCGTTATACGTCCCCTCATACGCTGAAGGGGGATTCCTGGTAATATCCTCCTGACCGGCGGGTACCTGCCAGTTGTTGTCATTGGGACTGTGTCCACCGTTCCGGTATCTCCAGGGTTCGTTGCCAGATACGGTCTCTTCGGTCCATCCTTCCGGTTTGGAACCCGATTCGAATCCTTCATATAGAAATGACTGAGAAAAAGCCTGAACCGGTAGATAAATAATCAGGAGACAAAGTAATATTTTATGTAGTTTCATGAGGTAAATATTAAGTGCAACCTTATAACAAAACAATTAGTTTTTACGTATAGTTGCTTGAATGGTTTGTTTTTACCTGTAGATGGTCAATAAAGTTAAAAAACTCTTACTAAAATACCTTGCATCAAGTATTACAATTACCTTGTTGTCAGGATTTTTAACTCTTATTCATGCTCAGGTAGACACGGAATTCTGGTTTGTGGTTCCTGAACTCTCCCACAGGGGGAATACGGGGGGGACTCCGGGAAGACTAAGAATTGCCACCCTGGAGCTGGAGGCCACGGTGACCATCAGCATGCCTGCCAATCCCTATCATCCCACCCTGAATCCCACGGGATTTCAGGATATTGTTATAGATATTCCGGCCAACTCTGCCAGCGAGGTGGACCTCTCGCATTTGCTGGATAACGCTGCCAATCCCAACAGGAACCTGTTGGAGAATAAGCCTCTGACTCCCAATGGGATCAACGATTTCGGGCTGTATATCACCTCAACCAATATGATCAATGTATACTGGGAGGTGAACTACGACTACGGTTCGGACTTGTGGACCTTGAAGGGATCCAATGGACTGGGCACCCTATTTTATACTCCATTTCAGACTGTGTATAACAACAGGAGCCTGACCCCCAGGGCTTATTCAGCCATCGATATCGTGGCCACACAGGACAATACCCAGGTAACCATAACCCTACCCGCAGGTAAGGGAGCAAGTTACGGTTCCAATGTGACCTCCATTTTTCCCGGAGGCACCCATGTGTTGACCCTGAACAGGGGAGAGACCTTCTCCCTGTATCCGCGCAATTACAGCATCCTGGGTGCAGACCGGTTGGCCGGGACCCGGATCGAATCCACCGAACCCATTGCTGTATGTGTGAAAGATGATGCCCTGAACACCGGATCTCAGGGTCAGCCTGTAATAGGAGACCAGATCGTTCCCGTAGACATCATAGGGGATAACTACATCGTTCCGGATATAAAGAATCCAAATCACATTTATGTGGTAGCCACCGAGGATAACACCAACATCTATGTGACTGACTCCGACGGGATCCCCATTGGTCCCACTCCATATACAACACTGAACAGGGGGGGACAGGCGCTGGTGGTCGTGCCCAACGGATCAAAATATGCCCGGATCACCTCGAGGATTAATCCCGGAGACCCGGTTAAGCCTTTTTATGTATATCAGCTGGCACTCTCAAACCAGACCCGGGGCGGAGCTCTGGTCCCTGCCATTGGATGTACGGGAAACACCCAGCTGGCCTTTACCCGTGCCCGTCAGGGAGAGAACATATTCTATTTTTTCCTGATTACTGAGAGAGGGAATGAGGATAAATTTCTCATTGACGGGGTTCCTGAACCCACCATCATCGATCCGGGTGCCTTTACAGAGATCCAGGGAAGCGATGGATGGGTGGCCCTGCTCACCACATCCATCAATGCCAACGTGCTCCCGATAGGTCAGCACCTGGTGGAGAATACAGGGGGGATCTTTCACCTGGCCATTATCAACGGCTTTCCGGGAGCGGGACAGGGAGGACTCTATTATGGATACTATTCCGATTTCGGGGGATTGAATGTGGGTGCAACGGTGGCAGGAACCAACTCTTCAGTGGTACGTGCCTGCTATGGGGATTCTGTACAGCTTCATGCTTTCGGAGGAACCACCTACCAGTGGACACCGGATTCCTACCTCGACGATGCTACGAGTAACCTGCCCACGGCCATCAACCTTCCACCCGGTCCTCACGACTATACGGTGGAGGTTTCCGGAAGTTGTGGATCCGGGACCATCCCTCTTACCGTGCTGGTATCTACTCCGGTGGTGGCTAATGTGGAGACCAATGTGGTTTCAGGATGCTCACCCCTGGAGATCCAGTTTGAAGACAAGTCCGAAGGGACCTACTCCTGGCAATATGATCTGGGCGACGGGACCCCATTGCTCAGGTATGATAACGATCCTGCTACCCCCTACCAGCCTCCTCCTGATCCTTTCGTTTTTTCAAATGTCTACACCAACACTACAGATTCGGCCATCAATTATGAGATCACACTCCTGGCAAAAAATGAAAGCGGGTGCTCTGAAATACTGACAAAGACTATCACGGTCTATCCGGAAATCCATTCAGATTTTACTGTCGACAATGATGCCGGGTGTGAACCGGTAGTAGTTCAGTTTACCAACAACTCCTGGGGGAATACCGATACATGGCTATGGGAATTCGGTGACGGAGGATCCTCCGTGGAACAGGACCCGGTCCATGAATACAGGAACCTGTTCGGACCTGACAACCTGGTATTCGATGCACGGCTGGTGGCAATCTCTCCGTTTCAATGCCGGGATACTTCCTCACACACCATCACAGTCAGCCCTTACATAGAAGCCAGCTTTGCCTATGATACAGTGGCTGAGTGCTCTCCCCATGAAATCATTATCACTGATCAATCCATTGGGGCGGACTTCTATACATGGGATTTTGGCGATGGGAACACCTCCACTTCAACCGGTCCGGTCATTTCCCACACTTACGTAAACATCACGCCGTTTCCTGTCACTTATACCCTTTCCCTGAGGGTGGACAATGAAGAGGGATGTTTTCATGAGATCCAGCGTGAGGTTACTGTATATCCAGGTGTAAATGCAGCTTTTACTGTGAACCCCGAGGAAGCCTGTTCACCTGAAGAAATGATCTTCCAGAACAACTCCATCGGAGCTGCTACCTATTTCTGGGATTTCGGGGATGGTGGAACCTCCACCGAGACTCATCCCATACACCGGTATGACAGGAACCTGCTGAGGCACGATACGGTATTTACGGTCACACTGGTGACCACTTCCAGCGAATTCTGCCGGGATACAGCCACTTTTGATGTGGTGCTCCATCCTTTTATTGAGGCGGCCTTTACAGTGGAAGATGTGGTGGGGTGCCATCCTTTCACGGTCAATATCAACAATGAGTCAGTTGGAGTGGATAACTACTACTGGAATTTCGGGGACGGAAGCCCGGTCAGCAACGACCCGTCTGCCATCATCAGCCATACTTTCCTGAATACCGGGGATAGCAGTGTGGTCTATCCGTTGCAGCTTGTGGTGACCAATGAGGAGGGTTGCAGCGACACCATGGTAAGATACATTACCGTACATCCGGAGATCACCGCCAACTTCTCCGCTGACGCACTGGTAGGGTGCCATCCACTGACGGTCACTTTTACAGACCTTTCGGTGAATGCGGTGACCTACCTGTGGGATTTCGGAGACGGAGCAGCTTCCGTGGATCCCTCACCGGTTCACACCTTCGTAAATTTTGGAACCACTGATACTACTTTCCTGGTGACACTGACCACCTCCACATCAGACGGAGAATGTGTGAAATCGGTCTCATGGCCCATTACCATATTATGGTTTGAACAGGCTCCTGATATTTCAGGATTGGGTGATACTATATGTAATAATACCACCACCGATATTGAACTATCCACTACTATTATCCCACGTTACGATGTGCGATATACCTGGACGGTGACTGATCCCAGTGGTCAGATCTCAGGAGAATCGAATTCAAATGGGAATGGAAATAGTATTAGTCAGAATCTAAGACAGGTATTGGTTAATAGCGATACGGATGCACATGAGGTAATATACACAATTACTCCTCATACAGTTAGAGTAGACAGTAGCTTGCAATGTCCTGGGAATCCCATTCTGATAGAGATCTGGGTAAATCCTACCCCGGAGATTGGAGTTAGTGCTTCTGATACAGTGATCTGTAACGGGGAAACTTCCTCTATCACTATCACCAATCCTAACAATACGGTCCGGGGTAATTGGATGTATGATCTGGTGGTGACAGCTGATCCTAAAATTGGTGGTGAGATGTCAGATCAGTCAGGTATTGTCACTCCTGCATTTAATGAGACACTCACCAACAGTGATTCAATAGTCCATAAGGTAGAATATCGGTTTATTCCAAAGATAGCTAGAAGCGCTGGAGATCCGGATTGCGAGAATGGGTTGGATACGACTATTATCATTTGGGTGAATCCCACACCAGAGATTAGAATAAGTTCGGATACGGTGATCTGCGATGGTGAAACTACAACGATTCAGGTGGAGAATCCGAATAATCCTATTCGGGGAGATTGGAAGTACAATCTGGTGGTGTCAGCCGAGACCGAAATTGCTGGAGAGCATTCCGGAGGAACAGATCTTACCTTGACAACTATTTCTCAAACCCTTACCAATAGTGATACGGTGGCACACTATGTGGACTATCAGTTCACCCCGTTGATCTATAACGATGATGGAGCAGTAGTGAGTTGCCCGAATGGATTGGATACGATGATACGGATTTGGGTAAATCCAACTCCGGAAATCAGATTGAACGCCCCGGATACAGTGATTTGTAATGGAGAGACCACCACTTTAACTGTCACCAACCCAAATCAAACAGTTAGGGGTGACTGGAAATATGATTTAGTAGTAACGGCTGATTCACAGATTTCAGGGGAAACTGGTAGTCAGACAGGGATTATCACCACAACGTTTGATGAAACACTGACTAACATTGATACCATCGTACACAAGGTAGAGTATCAGTTCATCCCTCGTATTACTCCGGATGATGGAGGAGTGGATTGTGGAACTAACCGGGATACTACTATTGTAATCTGGGTGAATCCAACGCCGGGGATCAGGGTGAGTGCCGACACCGTGGTCTGTTCAGGAGAGACTTCTACTATTCAGGTAAGAAATCCAAACAATCCTATCAGGGGAAATTGGGTATATGACCTGGTGGTTTCAGTGGATTCAGAAATAAGTGGATATTCCATGAGTCAATCGGGGATCACCACAGCCACATTTAATGAAACACTGTCCAATAGTGATACCGTAGTTCATAAAGTCGAATACAAATTCACTCCGCGGATCGTACCTGATGACCTAGGATTGCATTGTGAGAATGGATTAGATACGACTATTATAATCTGGGTAAATCCTACACCCAGGATCAGGGTAGCTGCAGATACTGTGATTTGTGATGGAGATGATGTCACGTTTAATATTCAAAATCCCAACATTCCGATTCGGGGTGACTGGAAATATGATCTGGATGTGACAGCTGAGCCGGAGATTGTTGGAGAGAGTATAGATCTGACTGATCTGGTTCAAACCAGTTTAACAGAAACTCTGACTAACACCGATACTGTTGTGCACTATGTGGACTACACCTTTATCCCGAAGATTTACAATGATGATGGAGCGGTGATATCTTGTCCCAATGGCATTGATACTACGATTCGTATCTGGGTAAACCCCACACCTGAGATCAGGATCAGTGCACCGGATACGGTAATTTGTAATGGAGAGACTGCAACACTTACTATCACCAATCCAAACAATACCGTTCGTGGCAACTGGGAGTATGACCTGGTAGTGACTGCTGATCCTGATATTTCGGGAGCAACCGGTAGCCAATCAGGGATCGTCACCGGGATGTTTGATGAAACACTTACTAATAGTGATACCATTGTACACAAGGTGGTGTACCAGTTCACCCCATACATTACTCCGGATGATGGAGGAACGGATTGCGGAACGTACCTGGATACAACTATTGTGATTTGGGTGAATCCCACCCCCGAGATCAGGGTAAGTTCGGATACGGTGATTTGCAATGGAGAAACGACCACCATACAGGTGCGGAATCCGAACAATCCTGTTCAGGGAGATTGGAAGTATAATCTGGTGGTGACGGCCGAGGCGGAGATTGAAGGGGAACATCCAGGTGGTGCAGACCTTAACTTGACAGCTATTCCACAAACCCTGACCAACCCTGATACGGTGGCACACTACGTGGATTATCAATTCACTCCGTTGATCTATAACGGTGATGGAGCTGTGGTGAGTTGCCCGAACGGATTGGATACGATGATCCGGATTTGGGTAAATCCCACGCCGGAGATCAGGATCAGTGCCCCAGATACGGTAACCTGCGAGGGTGAGACATTTACAATTAGCGTGGATAATCCCAATATTCCTGTTAAGGGTGACTGGAAGTATGATTTGGTGATGACAGCTGATCCTGAGATTGTAGGTCCTGATCTGAACATGACGGGCATTACTACCTCTTCCTTTAATATCACATTATCCAACAGTGATACCATCGTACATAAAGTGGAGTATAAGTTCATTCCGAGGATCACTCCGGATGATGGTGGAATAGATTGTTTGATGGGCGATGATACTACCATTATCATTTGGGTGAATCCAACACCAGAGATCAGAGTAAGTGCAGCTGATACGGTGATTTGTGATGGAGAAACATCTACCATCCAGGTACAAAATCCCAACAATCCGGTCCGGGGGACCTGGTTATATGACCTGGTGGTTACACCGGATCCGGAAATTTCTGGAGCCACAACCAGTCAGACAGGAATCACCACAACTTCATTCAATGAAACGTTAACCCACAGCGATACGGTGGCTCATAAAGTGATCTACCATTTCACACCCCGAATCATTCCAGACGATGCCGGTGTTGAGTGTGGCAACGCATTGGATACCACCATAGTCCTTTGGGTGAATCCAAGACCGCGAATAGTGGTATCTGCTCCTGACTCAATTCTTTGCGACGACAGTGATGTTTCATTCTGGATCCGTAATCCCAATCTATCCGTAAGGGGCGACTGGAAATACAATCTGACTGTGGATTATGGAGCTCATATTAATGGATGGAACATCGGTGGTGAATATTCCGATACAGATCTGGGCCTGCAGGATCACCTGATCAATAGTGATACGGCAGTGCATGCTGTTGCTTATCATTTCACTCCCCGTATTGAACCTGATGATGGAGGCCTGGATTGTCAGAATCAGCTGGATACAACTATTTTGATCTGGGTGAATCCCACCCCGGAGATCAGGGTGAGCGTTGCAGATACAGTCATATGTAACGAAGATGATATCACTTTCAATATCAGGAATCCAAATACTCCATTAAGGGGTGACTGGAAATATAATCTGACGGTAGATTATGGACCTTTTATTACCGGACTCAATATCGGAGGTGAATATGATGCAGCTACTCTGAATCTGATTGATAACCTCACAAATAACGATACTACATATCATTCGGTATCATATCATTTTACTCCTCGGATTACTCCCGAAGACGGTGGATCGGATTGCGTAAATGGTTTGGATACTACCATAGTCATTTGGGTGAATCCGACTCCTGCTATCCGGGTTATCGCTGAAGATTCCATTCTCTGCAATGGCGAACCGGCTACCATCAGGATCCATAATCCAAATGCATTCTTCTTAGGTGATTGGGAATATGATCTGGAAGTTACTGCTGATCCTGAGATCATCGGGGCTAGGGGAGATACTACTGGAATCATTGATACGTTGCTAATTGATCCGTTGATCAATACTGATTCTGTTGTACATAAAGTGGAGTACCGTTTTATTCCTTTAAAAACCATAGAGGATAGCCTGATTTGTGATGGAGGAACCGATACTACTCTTATTATCTGGGTGAATCCTACACCCGAGATCTGGGTGACGACCGACGATGAAATCATTTGTGATGGCGATTCAGTAACCCTGGATGTAAGGAATCCCAATATTTCGGTGAGAGGAGACTGGAAATTCGATCTTGAGATCACAGCTGAACCAGGTATAACCGGAGTGAGTTCCGGAACAGTGGAGTATAGTACCGATACATCAATTACCTATGTATTGTATAACAGCGACCAGGTAGCTCGAAATGTAACCTATCGCTTTACTCCGCGAATTACTGACGATGATGGAGAAGAGTGTAATGCCTTTAAGGATACTACTATTGTTATAAGGGTAAATCCGGTGCCAGGTATTGTGGTCAATACTATCGATACTTTACTGTGCGATGGTCAGTATGCTAATTTTACAGTACAGAATCCAAATACATCCATTCAGGGTCAATGGTTATATGATTTGGAAGTATTCCCGGATCCGGAAATATCCGGTGCACGTAACGATACGACATTCCTGCTGCCAGACTTGAGTTTTAGCGATCAACTCAGTAATACAGACACAGTAGTCCATAAGGTTATCTATCACTTCATTCCGAGAATCACACCAAATGATGGGCAATCCGATTGTGAGAATGGGAGAGATACCACTATAACCATTTGGATCAATCCCATACCGAGGATCTTCCCAAGCGTAGAAGATTCAATCTTCTGTAATAATGAAATTGTAGTTTTCACAGTTGGTGATGGATTAGGTAATGTAATGGGGGATAAGATATATGAGGTAACGGCCTATTATAATACTTCTGATATCTTGGTGATTTCCAGGGAAAACGGAGAATCGGATACTGTTTCTGTGGGCTTCTCCATTAGTGATTCTCTGGTGAACCAAACCAATGAAGTACAATCCGTATTCTATACATTCAAACCCAGAATTTACGATAACAGACCAGGTCATGAGGGGGAGTATTGTAACTATCCCGGGAATAATATCACGATAGAGATTCAGGTGAATCCGACTCCTTTGATCTATGTGGATATTGACGACACCATATTCTGTGATAATTCCATTTTAACTATTGAGTTAGCAGATGGATTAGGAGATGTGGAAGGCACCTCTGTATATGAACTGGATGTAACTTACAATCCTGTAGCTGTTTCGGGGAGCATAGCAAGTGATGGAGAGAAATCTGACTTTGTCGATATCTCCGATTTCTTAATCAACAATACCGATAGCGTACAGATCATCACCTATCATCTGACAGCACGGATCCGTGATGACAGACCTGGTCATGCTGGTGAATATTGTGATAATGGAACGGATACTACTATAACTGTCTACCTGAATCCGACTCCTCGTATTCAGTATCTTCTGGCTGAAGATACACTCTGTTACGATGAAGGATTTGTACTTACGACCAACTCCCTGGTTCAGACTACACATCCATTGGTCTATGATATGAGTGTAAGTAATCTCGGTCTGATCAGTAATGTGAATATGAGTACTGACAGTGTGGATGTGACCATTCCGTGGGACGAATCAGACATCTTGAATCCACATGATTCGGTAGGTACAATTATTTATGATCTTGATCCCTATATCTCCACAAAAGGATGTCCTGGTACACGGGATACATTTATTATCAAGGTGAATCCGCAACCAGTGATGCAGGTAACTCAAAGTGATACTGCAGTTTGTTACAACTGGGGATATTTGCTTCCCATGAATACTCAGGTTTACAATACTACAGGACAATTACAATATGAACTTACCACAGATGGGTATGATCCAGGTATGGTGAGCGGAGTACCAGCCGATGATTTTTACGATATTCTGCCCCTTGACCAGATGGGAGTGATTAATAATGGGGATTCCATTGAAAATGTCACCTACCATTTTACTCCGGTGATTGAAAATGCAAGGGCTTCCGGTCACTGTTACGGAGATCCTAAACCACCTATTATTGTACAAGTGGCTCCTGAATTGAAAGGAAATACGGTAGCCGATACTGTAGTAGGAGGCTGGAATATCAGGTGCTTTGGATTGGAAGATGGAACGATTCATTCAAACGTCTCAGGTGGGTATTATAAATTCCCATATGATTTTGACTGGGATACGGATGGAGGTTTTGCTGGCAGTATCGATGAGGAGGACTCCGTTCAGGTGGATCTGGGAATTGGAAAGTACTGGTTCAATGTGGTGGATACCCTGGGATGTTTCTTTACTGATACCATCACCCTATACCAGCCTGATACCATCATGGTGGATACATCCATTACAAACGCCACCTGTGCACACACATATATTAATGATGGTTCCATAGATATTACTCCTTCCGGCGGTACACTGGGGTATGATTATTTCTGGAGGAAACCCTATGGATTAACAGAAACTAATGAGGATATCATAGATGGGGTGGCCGGACCCTATTATTTGACACTCACTGATACAAATAACTGTACTTTCGATGCGGTCTACCTCATTGAGTCGGCCCGCCTCATAGATATTACCTGGTCTCCCAGTGTCTTTGGGGATTATGAAGTCACGTGCAACGGAGATAGTACAGGATCCATACTTGTTGATGACATTACGGGTGGATTCCCAAATTATGATCTAAAGATTTATAACCTTAATGATGGAGATACCATACATGCCGGTATCATTACGCCAACAGGAGGGGTATATACTACTTTGATCGAAGATCTGCCTGCAGGTGAATATCGTCTGTTTGCCTTCGATGATGAACAATGTTTTAACTTTCCTCCCGATACCGTCATTTTAACAGAACCCGATCCGATTTCCATTGGGAGGATCAATCCACAGCCCTATTACGATACGGTGGACATCAGTTGTTTCGGAGCCGATAACGGTGTGATTGACATCATGGTTTCGGGGGGTCACACCGCCAGGTATCCCAGCAACTTTAACTGGACCGGTCCTCCTGGAGAACTGGATCTGGTACCTGGAGATAGCATACAAAATTCACTGGGTCCGGGAACCTATACGGTGGATATTACCGACTTCTGGGGCTGTAACAACACAGCACTATTCACTCTCTTTGAACCGCCAGCCATTGTGTTGGATGTGGACTCTATCAGGGAGCTGAACGGATGGAACATTACCTGTAACGGGGATAGTGATGGATTCATAAATGTATCCACTTCCGGAGGTATTTCTGGATATGAATGGGATTGGAGTACAGGAGAAATGGTGTTATCCGATCCGGAGACAGAAGATCAGGGAGATTTAATGGCCGGAACGTATTTCCTGACCATCACTGACAGTATCCAGTGTACATTAGATACCTCCTTCACCCTTCTTGAGCCTAATAAGCTGGGTGTGACAGACAGCATTCCACATTACCATTTCTATGAGATTGCCTGTGCGGGGGACTCTACCGGAGAGATCTACTTATCACCTTTTGGCGGAGCCGATTCAGTTCAAAACAGCTACTTCTGGTCGACTCTCGATGGCTATATAAGCGATCCTGACTCGATGAACCAGTTTGGGATCAGTGCGGGAACATACAATGTTTTCATTACAGATATAAATGGTTGTACATTCGACACCCTGTTTATCCTGGAGGATCCGGATCCGATTCTCATAGACACTTTGACCGCCGACAGTGCCCATTGTTTTGGAACGGCCACCGGATTCATCAATCTGGCAGCTTCAGGTGGAGTGGGTGAATTCGATTACCTGTGGAGCAATGGTGAGACCACAGAGGATCTTTCCTTTATTTATGCGGGATCGTATGTAATTACCATTACAGATGATAATTACTGTGTGAAGATCGATAGCATCGATGTATTTGAAGCCGACCATTTCAGTGTTGATCTCACAGTTACCACTAACTATAACGGAGTACCCATTTCCTGTGCTAGCGCAACCGATGGGGCCATTTCCATTGAACCGCAGGGAGGTACAGAACCGTATTATTATTCGTGGAATACCGGAGATACCATCCAGGATCTGGCTGGAATCCCAGCGGGATTTTATAAGGTGATCGTCCGGGATATCTATGAATGTACTGATAGTGCTGAGGTGACTATCACAGAACCCTTGCCCATCGATTATAGCATGCAAATGTATGATCCGCTCTGTTATAACGAAGCCTCCGGACGAATTGAGTTACTTATCACGGGTGGAACCGTGTTTAATCTGGATGATTACAGGGTGATGGTTAATGAGATAATGGCCAGTCCTTATATTGATAATCTGCCACAGGGAACCTATCACATTAGAATTGAAGATTTGAATGATTGTTTCGTGGAAACCGACGCTGAACTGGTCCATCCCGATTCACTGGTATTGAGTTTCGAAACGGAAAATGCATTCTGCAAGGATAAATCAGACGGTCAACTTAATCTGAATATTGATGGTGGTACCTACCCATATAGTATTAATTGGGACAGAGGATTACCCGACAATGAGGCTTTCTTCAATGATGTCTATTGGGGTTCATATGTAGCCACGGTTACAGACATCAATAATTGTGTTACTGTAGATTCCGTTTTTGTGGACTATACCTTTACTTCCTGTCTGGTGATCCCCAACGCCTTCTCACCTAACGGTGACGGATTCAACGACCTCTGGATCATTGAAGGGCTGGAACTTTATCCCAATGCAGAACTTAGGATATTCGACCGGTGGGGAGCCAGGGTCTACTATGCAGAGCATGCTCCTGATAATCCGTGGGAGGGAACTTTCGACGGTCGTCCGCTTCCCATTGATTCCTATCATTATATCATCGAGTTGAACAATGGAGAACCACCAGTCACTGGAAATATAACTATTGTGAGATGACACCGTAAGAGAGAGCTAGTGAAAAGAGTTGGATTATACATATCACTGTGTTTACTACTCACCTGGTCCGGAGACCTGGCGGCTCAGCAATTGCCCATTTTTTCGCAATATTTGCTGAATGGATTTTTGGTCAATCCTTCCATGGCGGGGCATGACGGGTATACCACTTTTAATACTACGGCCCGTCAACAATGGCTTGGATTTAGGGACGCACCCCAAACCTTTTCTGCCTCCTGGCAAACACGTGTTCTTAAGCGCTCCCACAAAATCATTAACAATCCTATTCGAAGAAAGAATATGCTTATTCCCAGTTCAAAGGGCCGGGTGGGCCTGGGTGCATATATCATCAACGATTCTAATGCAAAACTGGCCCGGACCGGGGCTTCGTTTACTTATGCGTATCATATTATTATGAATAATCGCCAACTGTCGTTTGGTCTGGCAGCCAAGTTATTTCAGTACCGTCTCTATTCGGAGAGCCTCACTTTTGGAGAAGCTGGTGATCCGGTGATAAATGGTGATTTCAGAAGTGTAGGTTATAGTCCGGATGCCGATTTTGGTGTACAATTCATGGGTATAGATTATTTTGTAGGAGTTGCAGTGAGCAATTTACTACAGACTTCTATTGTAATAGGCGCTAATGAATTGCCTGATTTTACAACTTACAGGCATTACTGGTTCATGGGAGGGTACAGGTTTCCTTTGGGACAGGATTATGAGCTGGAACCCAGCGTGCTGTTAAGAACCAGTGAGAACTGGAATCCACTGGGAGATATCTCCCTGAGGTTCTACAATTCTGACTTCTTCTGGGCCGGGTTGTCCTATAGAACCAATAAGAGCGTGATCGCCCTGGTGGGGGTCAGGGTAGATGGGCTCTACTTAGGTTACTCTTTTGACTGGGCACTTTCAGAGATAGGGCATTTCAACTACGGTTCCCATGAGATCACCTTGTCTGTAAAACTGGGTAGCAGCGCCCGTCGATACAGATGGTTGAACAGGTATTAAACCGATATCAGCGATCTGCTCTCTCTTTCCTCTTTGCCTTCCCCTGATGTTTTGCGGAAATGCAGGTACAGGGCCCCGAGAAAAAGCAACACCAACAGGAGCGAACTAATTACGGAAACGGTGGTTCCTGTGAAGTAGGAGGTAGGATGGAATTCAAAAACGATCTCATGATTTCCTTCCGGGATCACCATACCTCTTAACAGGTAGTTTACCCTGAGGTGGTCTTGCTTTTCACCGTCAACATAAGCCTGCCAGCCCTTTTCGTAATAGATTTCTGAGAATACTGCTAGCTGCTTTGTTCCGGATACACTGGTATATGCCATCCTGTTGGGTTGGTATGCTGTGAGCCTGATAGATGCTGAGGAGTCTTTTATAAAAGAGTTCTTGTCAAGCTTCCCTTCGAAACGGCGGTCCAGGGTGACTTCTTCAGATAAGTCGATTTCTGACAACGCAGCCACATCTGCATCTGCATTCTCAACTACCCTGATACTGCTTGCGAACCATGCATTTCCCCGGGCATGGCGATTGACTATGGGTTGAGTCTCCGGATTAATAATAATAAATCTGGTATTGATCATATTCACCACGTTTGTAGCGGCCAGTGTACTATCAACTGTAGTGTAATTTTGACTTTGTAAAGCACCGAATATGGTATTTATTTCAGACATCAGTGTAGTCTCGATAATGTCCTGGTAACGGCGCATCTTCGCACCGTGGTATCCGCCAACGGAGGAGTGGAAAAAGGAAGTAGAAGCATCCTGGAACAGGGCAGTGGTAAGGTTCATGACCCGGTCGTTGAATCCTGATTGATTCATAATGAACTGGTCCGCTGCCGATGGGGTGAAAGGCTGAGTAGCCTGCCTTTTATTGGAGAAATCATCTTTATTCAAATATCGCTTGTTAACCGGCCACATATCAGCAATGAATAGTATAGCCATCAGTAAGATTACCGTATTCACTCTGATCTTTTCCATTTTGTAAAGCAGGATCAGTCCGGCTGTCAAACCTACAAACAGAAAAGAACGAAAGGCATCCGTTCTGAGTAAAGTTCTTCTATCGGCCTGAAGCGTTTCCGCCAGAGCCTGCTGATAATTACTGTCCCCGGCAGCAACAAAATCTCCCGCCAGATCGGGAAGTAGTGCAAAAAGCAAGGAAATCCCGCCGGTAATCCCTACAGACCATTTCAGGGCATCATGCAGTTTTTTCTTCTGGATATTCCCAAACAGTATCTGATTAAGAGCTATTATAGCAAGCATCGGCATAGCCAGAGCGGGAATAACCAGAGTCATACTTACTGTCCTGAATTTATTGTAGCCTGGAACATGATCCAGAAAGAACTCGGTCAGGAACATGAAATTCTTACCCCATGCCAGAAAAATACCCAGGAGCGATGCGGCCATCAACCACCATTTAATCTTTGGATCGGCTATGAACATTCCCACAATAAACAGAAATACCACAATAGCTCCTACATAGATATTTCCCATAGTAGACGACTGTTCACCCCAGTAGAGAGGAAGATGTTTAATCACCTCGTTGGCCTGGGCGGGATTGCTTCGGGCAAATAGTTGATAGGTTTCAGATTTTTCGGAAAGAGAACCGTCACTGCTCCCTCCTTTGATTCCTGGTATGAGCAGTGATAAAGTCTCATCAATCCCATAGCTCCATGCTGTGGCATAACTTTTAGTAAGTCCTGAGGTCTTATCATTCTCCGCCGCAGTCATCTCAGAAGGACTTCTCATTGTATACTTCCCGTACTCCATGGTAGTCCAGAGCCTGGCAGCATTAGCGGTCACACTGAATCCCACTGCCACAAGGAGGATGGTCACCGTGATCAGAAGGTCTTTAAAGTACTTTTCCTTAATAGCAAAATAGAGCTGTATGAGTCCGAATAGAAATACGATGATCAGTGTATAATAGGTGATCTGCGGATGCCCTGCAAGGATCTGCAAAGCTAATGCAATCCCGGTTAATGCTGCCCCGAGTAACTTCATTCCTCTAAAAGAGATAATCACCCCTGCAATTACCGGGGCCATATACCCAATGGCAATAGCCTTTGAATTGTGGCCGGCAGCGATGATCACAAAGTTGTAGGAGGAGAAAGCAAATGCAATGGCTCCGGCAATGGCCAGCCAGGGATTCACCCGTAGAGCTATTAAGAGCAAATAAAAGCCTATTAGATAGAGAAAGACGAAGCTAACCGGCCTGGGCCCAACCTGTAACAGCTGGTCCAGGAAACGAAGTTTGTTTCCTTTGTAAACCGTACTGATCATGTATCCCGGCATCCCTCCAAACTGGCTGTTTGTCCAGAGTGCCTCGTCCCCGGTCTCCTCACGGAAATCAATAAGTTCCCTGGCCATTCCTTTAAAATTGGCATTATCATGGCCTCCCAACCTTTTGCCATCCAATACTTCCGGGAAATAAGCGAAAGAAATTACCAGGAACAAAATAAGGGCTGAAAGATAGGGCAGGAGAGTATTGAACCTAAACTTAGCTGACATCTTCTTTGAGTTTAATAACAAAATGCAATAAAAATAGTGCTTTTATTTATTCAGTAGCAGTCTTCTGAGATTGCTGATGAGTCTGGAGGGATTTTTCCAGCTTGAAATGATCTTTCTAATGTTTTCCATTTCCACTTCATTATAGAAACGTAGCAGGTACAGAATTAGTGGAAAGGAGAGTAGCAGGACGGATTTCAACAGCAAACGAACACCAATGGAAGTGTCATTCACAAAAAAGCCTGTACCTACCAGTACTACACCAACACCGGCAATGATAAATATTCTCCATAATTCGTACGGAATTCGATACCACTTTTGTGCAAAAGTATAGATCAGTGCAAAGAAAATCATTTGCGAAATTAATGTAGCCACTGCGGCTCCATAAATGCTGTAACGCGGGATCAGCATAATATTTAAACCCAGGTTGATGACACTCGACAAAGCGATAAGTACTCCTGCTATTCGTGTTTTTTTCACTACTTGTAATCCGATAAAAGCCGAATCCTTGAGCATGCTGAAATAGAAAGAAAATGCCAGGATGGCCACGATGTTAGCCGATTCCCAGTAAATAATATCACGTGATGCCACTTTAATTACTTCCAGACTGAACAGGCTGAGCCCCACCACGCAGAACATTAGACCGTATCCGAAATAGGTCATGACCCTCGCATAGAAATGCTTATTGTCAGGTTCATTGATCTTTTTCATCAGAATGGGGGATAATGCCAGCTGTACAGAGGTGATGATCACCAATTTTAAAGTCGACGCAATCTTGTATCCCAGGTTATACACACCTACTTTTTCTAGCCCATCCATGTAGTTCAGGGAATATCTGTCTATAACTGAAAAGAACACGCCGGAAATGGAAGCCAGCATCAGAGGGAAACTGTAATTAAGCATTTCACGCATGATTTTCCATTCAAACCTGACCCTGGAATTACGGATGGAATACGGAATGAGTGCAAGCATCACAGCTGCAGAACCAATCAACTGAGCTTCAAAAATCCCATCCAGTTTCTTGCCCCTGTTTATGATGAAATATAGGGTGAGTACCATGGTGATGCTTAATCTCATTATGCTGATAAGGGAGTACCACAGGGCACGTGACTGTAGTTTCAGAAGGGTTTGTACCTGGGTTATTACGATTTGGATGGCACTATTGATTAATAGAAGCTTGATAATATAGCTGTATGACGGGGATTTGAACAGGATGTTTGATATGGAACCGGAAAATGGAATGGTTGCCAAAAGCATCACTCCTGATATGATGATTAATGCTAACAGTGAAGAGAAGAAAATGCTTTTTTGCCTGGGAATGTAATCCTTATCCCAGAACCACCGGGTAAGGCTCTGGGATAGCGTAAAACTCATTAGCGCTACCAACACCTGGGCAGTGATCTCCAGAACACCTAATGCCCCGTAATCACTCACTGTTAGATAATCCTGATCGGTGTAGAGAGGGATTAAGATCAGCCCTATGAGCTTGGTGCCCATATTCCCGAGGCTGTAAACAGCAGTTTTTCGAAATGCCTTTTTAATGTCCCCAATCATATTGTTAGTGCCAGATCAGTTTAATAGCTGAAATCAGTGTCAGCACTTGTGCTTTCTCATGCACACTTCCCATGGAAAACAACTGTTTGCAATCCTGGGCTATCTCCTTTGCCTCTACCTTTTCAAGGTGTTCTTCCAGATACCTTTCAAAAGAGTATTGGACAGAATCGCTGGTATTGTACCAGAATTGGAAAGGATTCATACCGCGGTTCACTCCACGATGCCTGTTCCCTGCACGATCAAGATGAAATCTGACACCCTGCAGAACAAAAGCGGGCAGGTGGGTCAATGCCATTTCCTTGCCACGGATCCTGATGGTTTTTGTCGTAATCCTTCTTCCCAGTTTCTCCCATTTGAAGGCCGCTGCCTGTGGATATTTAGCCAGAATCCATTTCTTATAGAGATGGTGATTAATCCTGTATTTGAGTGGTATGGTCATGCAGAATTCCAGAAAATCAACATCAAGAAAGGGAGAAGTTACTTCTGAGTATTGCTGCACAGGTAGATTACCGGCTAAGATAAAATTCAGACCACGGTTCTGATATAACATCAATTCCTGATTTTCATATTCTTCCAGGTCTTCGACAGGCAATTTATGAAGCAGGCGGTTCGAAATGGCCTTTGGGAATGAAGGCTTGGCATACTCGTCCAGCGTCAAATATGAACTCAGAGTTACATCACCCAGCTGACCTGAATGGAAAATACCGAACCTGCTGTAATCTATCTGGTCAATGGCATGCTTACCGTGTGAAATGGGTAAATGGTAGACAGCTCCTTCGGTTATGCGGTTCACTTCGTCTATGTCCGACATGAACTCTCCATGATCCAGAGACTGAAAAATCCATTGATGGTTAAGATGTTTGGCGATCTGACCTGCGATGGTCATATCTGGTGATCCGGTTTGAGCAAAAGTGAAATTGACCATATCCATGTATCCCATCTCGTGACCCACCCATGCCGACATCCTGCTGTCCAGTCCGCCGCTGAGTGTACATAGAGAGGTAAAACCGTATTCTTTATCTTTCTCATATTCTCTTGATATGGCTTGCCTGAAAAGCTGATCCACACGCTCAACCGCATCATTTTCTGTTAACTGGTCGTTGGGTGTATTACTGAGTGTATGATAGGATTTGACGGACCATTCCTTGTCGGCTACCCTTAGGTATTCACCGGGTCTTAATTTATTAATCTCAGCAACCAGGGTTCTGTTACCGAACTGATACCCGTAGGTGAGTAGATAATAAGCTGCCACTGTGTCCAGTGAGTAACTTACTTGTTTAGTATCAAGCCGTGAAGTTATCTCTTTTAGTGAATTTGATACAATGGTTATCCCCTGCTGATGACTATAATATATCCGCTTATCTCCAAGGTGATTGGTATAGATAAGATGAAGATTCTTTTGCTTTACATACAGATATATGAAAAAGCTGCCGCGCAGCTCCTTTACAAAGGTCTCGCCATATGATTCGTATGCTGATATGATATGTCTGGCAAGTGATCTTTCCTCACGGGTGGATTTGGCCGTAAACACACCTCCTGTTTGTATGTTGTAGTGATCATCTTCGTACTCAATAGTATCACGAAAAAATTTCTGGTGATGGGTATGAAGGGCTATATCAATCATATGCTATTTCCTGGCTATTACTACATAGCCTCCTGCTTCCTGTTTACTTGTGATGATCTTATCAAAGAATAATGCAATCACCTGGTTGATAAAGAAGAATGGAGTGGCCACAATTCTTAACGGTAAAACCGCAAGTTTAATATATAGAAAATAGTTCCACTTCAGGATCCATGTGTACCAGAATCCTCCCATCTCCTCAATGGTAAGATCTGTGAAACCGGCCCGAGTCAACAAATGTTCCAGTCCGAACGGGGTATAACGGAAATAGTCGTAAGGAGCTTCGTGTACACGCCATTGGAATGGTACTGTAAGAAACAGGGCTCCTCCCGGTCTTAAAACCCGAAAACACTCTGCAAGGAACTCCTGTGGAGTAGGCAGGTGTTCGAGCACCTGAAAGGAAAGCAGGGTGTCGGCACTCTCATCCTCAAAGGGAAAGGTTTGTGTCAGGTCTGCAACAACATCGGGTTTCACTTTGTGAATACTGTTTGACCAGTCAACGCCCACATATTGACATCCCAGCTCTGTTACCTCCTTTCGGTATGGCGACACGCCGCATCCCAGGTCAATCACAAGACCTTTTATCTGTGCCTTTTTCCTACGGAATACACGATTGTGTATATGATGCACTAACCAGTTGTGACTCAAATAATTGATCCTGTACATTTCTTACTTGACTTTATTCGTAGAGATCCTTTAAAACCTGACTCTTCATCAGAGTCACGTTGTAATTCCTCGCCACATCGACTACCAGGAATCCTATATTGGTCAATTGTCTGATAGCCTCTTCTATTCTTCGGTTACTGTATCGGTCCAATGGATGATGGACCTCGTCAAATTCAATCCCCATCACACGCACGTCTAACTCGTCCCGGACAATGGATTGAATTACCTCATACTCGGCTCCCTCAATATCAATTTTCAAATAATCGATATGAGAATGTCCCAGTCTGCTCATGAGTGTGGATAATTTGACCACCTCAGCTTCAAAATAGGAATCAGTTCCATGCAGATTGACAATGGAATGAGAGACCATGGTTTTGTTATTGCTGGGTTCATAAAACTTCACAGTAGTATCTTCACCCCATAATCCAATATTATGATAATCAAGTAATTCAAGGGTTTCAGGATTCGCCTGATAGAATTGACCTCGCTTTCTGTCAATTTCGAACTGTTCACCCTTCCTGGTTAATTCAAGAAGCAATTCAAAATGCTCTTTAGCCACCGGAGTGGGATCAATGATCTGTACCCTCGATCCATATTTTTTTGCTACTTCAACATCAAACGATAAATCAATTCCAGCACCTGCAAAATAGCAGATGGAATCCTTATGCAGATACCCCACAGGAACTTTCCATCCTCCATATTGAGTTCCCAGTGATTCCAGGGGAATCTTCCTGTCTGTTGTTATGACCGGCTTTTTTCTGGTTTGTATGCGGAGTTTTCGGATCCTGAACAGGAACCAGAGGATGACTTTACGTATCTTCTCAATGACAATCATCGATAGGAATTAATCAATTCATGGTAGAGTGAGGCGAGCCGTTGGGATTGTACCGCGACATTAAACTGAGCTTCTATCCAGTGTCGGCTTCTTTCACTGTATTCCGATATCTGGTTGATATTGGATACCATCTTCAAAATGGCCTCTTCAAAGTCACTTACACTATTCTCTTCTGCAAGGAAACCTGTCTCTCCCTCCTGTACGATCTCAGGAATATCTGAATGCCTGGTAGATACAACTGGTAATCCCGTACCCATGGCATCCACTAACGACATAGGAGTCCCCTCTTTATCATTTAGCTTGCTTGTTCTGCTGGCCTGGAGGAAAATATCCGCTTGTTCAGCCAGTTGAATAAAATAGTCATAGGATTGATAGCCATGAAGAGTGACTCTTTTACTAATATCTCCCGTTTCAATAATCTCTAGTACAGAGGACTTCAGGGGTCCGTCGCCCACCAAATCAACCGTGTAATCCAACTTATCTTTAAGGTTTGACAGGGCTTTTAAGCAGATGTCGACCCCTTTCTTTTCCACAAAACTGGAAGCAAGTAAGAACCTGATGGGTCTGGAGGGATCATATTCTCGTTTCTTATAAGGGAGTTTTTCAGTATCTACACCCAGATGATGAATGACTATTTTCGATTCAGGACAGCCCAATTTTACCAGACTATCCTTCATATGGGGTCCCAGGACGAGAATTCTGTCAGCATGATGAAATGTTTTCCTCAAACGTTTGACGTTCATGCGGTTCCGGAATGGGAAAAGATATGCATCAGCTCCATAGAAACTCACCACCATGGGAATGTTCAGGTGCCGTTTTAATCCCACCATCTTGGCCCCGTGGTTACCAAAATGCACATGTAGCAATTGGGATTCGCGAATGTAGCTGGCAAACCGGGGAATATAGCCTATTATCTTGAAAAACAGCAAATTGTAAACTCGTTGGGTGGAGGATAGTTCATCAAGAGCAAACAATTTCAGGATCGGAAACATCTCCTGGTTTCTTCTCTTTCTGCTGATGAAAGCCACGAAGAATTCCTTTAGGAATTTTACCTGATTGTATATCCATATTTCAGTGAGGGGGAGATAGCTGGAATTATAATGTACAACCAACGGTTTTGTCATTTCATCCTTCATTCGAATAATGCATTTTGTATGCTTCTGCCGTGGATATAATTCCAGTTTCCAGATCAATTGCAGGCTTCCAGCCAGACACCTCGCTGATTTTCGTGAGATCGGAGTAGTAATCACCAGTCTCGATACTCTTTTCCAGCGAAGGCCATTCTGTTTGCTGAAAAGTAGATCCGGGGATATGATTGGTAATGATCCTGGCCACTTCAAGTATAGATTGACCTTTGCCTGACCCTACATTATAGATGTTGCCGTAGAGCTTTTCATTGTACACAGAGATTTCCAATAACCGGGAAAGATCATCTATATGAAGATAATCCCTTTTCTGGGATCCATCTCCATATACCTGAATGGCCTTACCCTGTATAGCCTTGTATATGAACTGGTTGAGTACGCTGTAACTTAGTCCTTCAGGATTATAGTTATAGCCATATGGATTGGAGATCCTGAAAATAACCGAGTCTATCTGATAGTGCCTGGAATACAATTGATAATAATATTCTGCCGTGTTTTTATGAATGGCGTAGAAGCTCTGGGGATTGATTGGATGCGTCTCATTGACAGGCAAGGTAACGGGCTTCCCATACACCAGCCGTGTAGAGGGAAAGATCAACCTGGTATGGTTCGTTTTTTTCCGGCATGCCTCCAGGATGTTCAGATGGCCTTCCAGATTGACATGTAGATCCTCGTAAGGTGTTGTAATGCTTCCGGCCGCTCCGGATGTTCCGGCAAATGAAAAAATTACATTATGATCAGCAACGGCTTCCTCTACTTTTTGCATGCTGTTAATGGAGCCGTGATATAGCTTATGTCTGAAGATGCTTAAGAACGGATCCCCGGGTGAGAGTTTAACATTTGACATGATATTCACGCTGGAATACCCTGACCGGATAAGTTGTTGGTAAAGGTTCCTACCAAGGAAACCAAATCCGCCTATGATGAGAATCCTGGGTTTCATGCAGATCAAAAATAGTGATTATTCCCGTTTGTACACACTATCATGAAGTGCATAAAGTACTTCAGCAACAAAATCTCCACATTCCCGTATAATCCGTTTAATGTAGAACAACATTTCTAATATGTTAATTTAATAGAACCATGGAACCCCTTAAAACTCTCACAACCCTCATTATTCTCACTCTTTTATTCTACTCATGTGATAGAAACGAATACGCTCCAGTAATCATTGATCAGGAGTATTTCATTGAAGAAAACAGTCCTGCTGGTTCAGTAATTGGCACTGTTGATGCCTCAGATGCAGATGAGAATCAAATCCTTTCATTTGAGATCGTCGATGGAAATATAGATGGCACCTTTGAGATAGATCCTGAACATGGAGATCTTTTGGTCGCTGATCCGGAAAAATTGGACTATGAAGAGAATATCCAGTATATTTTAACAGTATCAGTATCTGATAACCATAAGAAGGAACCTATGGAGTCTTCTGCCACTATTCAGATCAATGTAACCGATGAAAATGAGTTTGCCCCATTTGTGGATGATCAAAACTTCACAATGGATGAGAATCCGTTGAATGAACAGGAAATCGGAATGATTCAGGCAACAGATAATGATATCCATCAGAATCTCATCTTTAGTATTGTGGGGTATGATGAAGAGAACTATTTCCAGATTGATCCTCAGACCGGATCACTTTCGGTACAGGATTCAGCAGGATTTGATTATGAATCCAATCAGCAACTGACCATTGTTGTTCAGGTGGAGGATAGCCACATGAACTCATTATCGGACTCTGCCACAATTACGATTCAAATTAACAATGTCCTTGATTTCCAGGATAATCTGATTGCTTATTATTCATTCAATGGTGATGCTTCTGATAATGGGCCATTTCAAAACCATGCTGATATCTATAATGCACAATTAACAACAGATAGGTATGGACAAGCAATGTGTGCGTATGACTTTGATGGAGAGGGTGATTATATGGTTATCCCTCATCAGGATTATTTGGATTTTGAAGCCGTAGAGGACACCTTTTCCATTTCTTTCTGGATTAAGTCTGATCAACCACTTCCTGTGGGAGCTACTTCGGGAAGAGTACTTCAAAAATGGAATGGACTCCTTCAGTATTCATACCCCTATTCCTTCCAATTCAACAATGATGTATTCCTGTTTGCCATTTTCGACAAATCGAATGCAAATTCGTATCATTTTGGTAACATTTGGGATGATCAGTGGCACCATATTGTGGTTACGGTCGATGGACAATCTAAGACAGTCCATGGATACCTGGATGGGAATTTAGCGGTCATGCAACCCATAACGTTAACAGGTTCCACTAAAAACGATCTCGAGATTATTGTTTCGTCAAAATCAAGTCAGGAGATAGGTTTCTGCTACAAAGGAGTGTTGGACGACATTGCCTTCCACGGGAGGATTCTAAGAGAAGAGGAGATTTCCAAACTGTTTTGAAAGATTTAGGAACTTCTTAAATACTGGAGTATAGCCCAACAAGCCTGTCAGCATCCTGGTTCCAGTTGTATTTCGTATCGACCCATTTCTTTCCGCTTTCGGGTATCAAATCCCGGAAATAGGTATCATTGAACAGGCTGAAGAGTTTTGATGCAAAATCCTGTTCATCCTGGTCTCTGAAGCAAATTCCGGTAGATGTTTCAGTAATAATTCGTTTCAGAGGATCACAATCGGAGGCAAGAATGGGTATGCCAGCATACATGTATTGGAAAAGCTTATGTGGAATGGTAGAATCGGTATGGGGTGACTTAATATGAGGAATTAAAGCTAAGTCTGATTGACTCACACGAATCAATAGCTCTTTCAGCGGCATCCATTCGAAGAACTCGACATATTTATCCACACCGTGATCTGCAACCAGTTTCTTCAGGATCAACACATAACTTCCGCTCCCAATGAGCCAAACCCTGATGTTTGGAATTTTCCTAATGATTTCAGGAAGTGCTTGAATGACTGTTTGTAATCCCCTGTGGTATGTAATCCCCCCACCATAGACCATAGTTACAAAATTTGTGTCTTTTACCTGTTCGGGGAAATCGAAATGTTCAGGGTTGATGGTATTTGAAATAACATGGATACGGGTGGCATCTGCGCCAAGCTGGGTCATCCTTTCTTTGGCTTCATCCACCACGACAATGATGTGGTCGGCCAGTTTTACATATTTTTTTTCATAGCGTTCCCATTGACTATGGGAACTAACTAGTTTACCGAGTATTGTATTTGTGTGTTGTGCTATTTTGAGCAGCGCCGGCCAGTTTTCATGAAGATCGAGAATGAAGGGGATCCCTTCCTTTTGGCTGATTTCATATCCCACTTTGGCCAGAGGAAGGTCATGAATATGGATCGCATCAAATGTATTGGAACGCAACAGGTGTTTGAGGAATTTCCGCCAGAAATTGAAATAGATAGCGGATTTGAGTGCTCCCACACTGGCTTTGTAAATGAAAGTTGAAATATATCGTTTGTGAATATGGTATGGCAATCCGTCCGGAATCTCAAATGTTTTAGTGTGGCTGTAACAGGCGATATGTAATTCATGTCCAGCGCCGAGCAAGGCATCAATTTCATTTTCAACCCTTATATCAGGAGGAAAATCAGATTCCAATACCATTAATATCTTCATCTATTCTGAGTTAACTGATTTAGCAGATCAATATAGTTTGCGGTGAGGCTTCTTCTGGAGTATTTTTCTGTGTCAATGTTCTTAATAGTAAGCTCCCTCTTCTGAAACTTCTCAAGCCAATTCAGCAATAGTTCTTTCAACTTATCCTTATCTCCGAAAGGAATCATTTCCCCCGCCTGGCACTCTTTGAGAATTTCTGCAGCATCTCCATCCTCAGGCCCGATCCCCAGAACGGGTCTTCCAGCTGCCAGGTATTCAAAGATTTTTCCTGTCTTTATCGATTTTGCATTGGGTGTATCATTAATGGGCAGGTAGAGCACAGAAGCTGACTGAAGCAATGGGATCACCTGATCATGCGGTAGATGAGCTTCAATCTCCACCCGATCCTCCAAGTTCTGCTCTGAAATACTTTGATACACAGATATATCCAGCTTCCCAACCAGTTTGATCTTCAACTTTGATGTGAGTTCCGGATACCCTTTAATCAACTCTGCCAGTGCTGCCCAGAAGATCGGAATGTTGCGGTCCCGGTTCATGGCTCCTATATGCACAATGGAGAACTCAGCTGATAGCTTTCCCGTGGCAGGATCTTTAGGTCTCTGCTCCATGATGCCGGGGCCTTCCTTCATTCCGGGTTTCTCCACAGTTCTGGTAAAGTCGGTTTCATCATATCCGTTTGGAATGACTACCGGTGTGATGTGCTCCGTCTGTCTGAACCTTTCAGCCATGGTCTTACCAATCACCACCACCCTGTCGGCTCCATGTAGCACAGCATTTTCCTGGGCTTTGTGCTTCCGATCAGACCGGCGGGTTAACATAAGTTGATCATAGAAGTCGATCTCGGTCCAGGGATCTCTGAAATCAGCTATCCAGGGAATGCTGAAATGTCTCTTCAATTTCAGCGCAATAAGATGCATGCTGTGTGGCGGACCAGTGGAGATGATTGCATCCACAGGGTGCTGTTTCAAATATTTCCTGAGGAATCTGTATGAGGGCCTTATCCAAAACTTCCGGGCATCGGGGATAAATAGGTTTCCTCTGATCCAGACGGAGAATCCTTCTTTCTTTTCCGGCCTTTCGTTTTCCTTCAGGAATCCGGCATTAATCCGTTCGCTGGAATCCATTCCAACAAATCGTTTGTAGAGCGTATACGGTTCCCAGATGGGTCTTTTGATCACTTCGGTAGTGTCATGAATATCTTCCAAAAGGCTGGGGTCATCCACCGGTGCTTCAGGATTTTCCGGAGTATATACAATGGGTTGCCACCCAAACTCAGGAAGATACTTGGTGAATTTCAGCCAGCGCTGTACTCCGGCTCCACCGCTGGGAGGCCAGTAATAGGTTATGACCAGGACTCTTTTCACGTGTGGCAACCGCTATAGTTGCTTGAGAAGATTACTAATATCCACCTTCTCCTTAATGGTATTCTTTAATATACCTATCTCCACCCTTTCCTGCTCCATGGTATCCCTGTAGCGAATGGTTACCGTGTCGTCCTGGAGAGTCTGGTGATCGATGGTAATGCAATAGGGTGTGCCGATAGCATCCTGCCTCCTGTATCGTTTTCCGATAGAATCTTTCTCTTCGTATTGACAGTTGAAGTCAAATTTGAGCTGGTCGACAATAGTGCGTGCCTTTTCGGGAAGTCCGTCCTTTTTTGTGAGTGGAAATACAGCCAGTTTTACAGGAGCCAGAACCGGCGGAAGTTTCATGACCACCCGCGAATCGGTGGATCCATCCTCTTTGGTGAGAGTCTCTTCGGTGTAGGCTGAAGAGATAATCTGCAGGAACATCCGGTCAAGTCCAATGGAAGTCTCCACCACATAGGGTACATAGTTCTCATTTGTATCCGGATCAAAGTATTGGATTTTTTTCCCGGAGAACTCCTGGTGACTGCCCAGATCAAAGTCGGTTCGTGAGTGAATTCCTTCCACCTCTTTAAAGCCGAACGGGAATTCATATTCAATATCGGTGGCAGCATTGGCATAGTGGGCCAGCTTGTCATGATCATGAAATCTGTATTTATCGTCTCCGAATCCGAGAGCACGGTGCCATTTCATCCGGGCTTCCTTCCAGAATTCAAACCATTCCAGTTCTTTTCCCGGGGGTACGAAATACTGCATTTCCATCTGCTCAAATTCCCGCATCCGAAAAATAAACTGGCGTGCAACAATCTCGTTCCGGAACGCTTTACCAATCTGTGCAATACCAAAAGGGATCTTCATACGCCCCGATTTCTGTACATTCAGGTAATTCACAAAGATACCCTGAGCAGTCTCAGGCCTTAGGTATATCCTGTTGGCACTTTCGGCGGTAGATCCCATTTCAGTGGAAAACATGAGGTTAAACTGCCGTACATCGGTCCAGTTCTTTGAACCTGAAATGGGACAGGCTATCTCTTCGTCAATAATGATTTGCCTGAGCTCTTCCAAATCAGAATCATTTAACGCCTTCACAAAACGAGAATGTAAAGTCGATAGCTTCTCCTGGTTGGCCTGAACCCGGGGATTGGTATTCAGAAACTGCTCTTCATCAAATGCATCCCCAAAACGCTTGCGGGCTTTTTCCACCTCCTTCTTTATCTTGCCCTCATATTTGGCCATTTGATCTTCGATCAGTACATCTGCACGATACCTTTTCTTGGAGTCTTTGTTATCCAGTAGCGGATCATTAAAAGCATCCACGTGACCGGAAGCCTTCCAGATGGTGGGATGCATGAATATGGCCGAGTCGATTCCCACCACGTTTTCATGAAGCAACACCAGAGAGTCCCACCAATATTTTTTTATGTTATTCTTTAGTTCTACTCCATATTGTCCATAATCATATACTGCAGCCAGACCATCATATATTTCACTGGATGGAAATACATAACCATATTCTTTGCAATGGGCAACTAATTTTTTAAAGAGATCCTCCTGGGCCATAAACTTTACTATTATTTAGATTGAAAGAATCACAAAAGTACATCAGGCAATTTAATATTGTATATAAAACGAAGTAAAATTGCGATTTACACCCATTGTACCCCGGTAAGCACTTTTAATATTTCGTTGGCGGCATGGCCATTTCCAAAAATAGGAGGGAAAGATTGGGGGGGTGTATCCAGAAAATGGTTTGTGGCTTTTTTGATCTTCTCGGGCGACGATCCAGTGAGCATTCCGTTACCGGCATTTATAATTTCCACCCATTCAGTTTCATCACGGAGGACAACCACCGGCTTTTCCATGAACCAGGCTTCCTTCTGTACACCTCCCGAGTCGGTAAGAATGACTCTGGCACCTGACTCCAGGCAGATCATGTCAAGGAAGGAGACTGCCGGAATAAACTTAACCCACCCGGATGGATCATTGAAGCCCTTCTCGTTCCTCATTTTCTTCTCTTTAACGATCCTGGCGGTTCGCGGATGGAGGGGAAGTATAACCGGAATCTTTCTCTCCTCGGAAATTTCTTCCAGTGCCTGAATGATATTCTGAAGATTCTCACTCAAATCGGTGTTTGAGGGCCGGTGAATGGTGGCCAACATAAAAGATCCCTTTTTCAATTCCAGTTCATGCAAAATGGATGAACGCTCCTCTGCCAACTTTTGGAAATAAAGAGTATTATCATACATGAGGTCGCCACAATGAAAAACTCCCTGATGATCAAATGTATAAGGTTGAGTATCACTATGAACGATCCCTTCCCTGATCAGGTTATCCACACTTGTCACTGTAGGCGAAAACAGCAAGGTGCTCACATGGTCGCATGAAATCCGGTTGATCTCCTCTGGCATTTGTTTGTTGTAAGAGCGAAGGCCGGCTTCAATATGTATCACCGGGATATGGAGTTTCGAGGCGGCCAGGGCCCCGGCCAATGTAGAATTGGTATCTCCGTAAACGATCACCCCTTGCGGTTTCTCTTTCAATATAACCTCTTCGATACCACGGATCATGTTTCCGGTCTGACCACCATGCGAGTCTGATCCAATATCAAGGTTATAAGCTGGCCGCGGGATCTGCATCTCCTTGAAGAACACCTCTGACATGGAAGTATCGTAATGTTGACCCGTATGGAGGATCACTTCATCGATGGCATTGCTGTATTCATTCTGTATCACTCTGCTCAATGCAGCGGCTTTGATGAACTGAGGTCTCGCTCCAACTATCGTGAGTAGTTTGATCATAGCTACCAAAATTAAAGGAATTAAATCAATCTCTAGAGGTTTTTCTATATTTGTCATTCATTGAAGCTCCTCACAGCTTGTTGCGAGGAACCTTCAATCCATAGATTATTAATTTGCGTCACATTTCTGCAGCAGTATTATGGATAAACAGTGTGATTTTCTGGTGATTGGATCTGGTCTGGGGGGATTGAGTTTTGCCCTGAAAGTGGCCGAGTACGGGAAGGTGTGCCTCATCACGAAATCGGAGCTGGGTGAGACCAGCACCAAATATGCACAGGGAGGAATAGCTGCGGTTACCTATGAACCTGACAGTAGTGAAAAGCACGTTAAGGATACACTGATTGCAGGCGATCATCTCTGCAATGAAGAGGTGGTAAGGCTCGTAGTAGAGGAAGGTCCTGAACAGATTCAACAACTCATCCATTGGGGCACCAATTTTGATAAAGCCTCCAGTGGGAAATATGACCTGGCACGTGAAGGGGGGCATTCGGAGTACAGGATCCTTCATCACAAAGACAATACCGGAGAGGAGATACAACGTGCACTTTCAGCCCAGGTTCGTGAGCATCCGGGAATTGAATTGCTGGAGAATCATTTTGCAGTAGATTTAATCACCCAGCATCATCTTGGGAAGCTGGTCAAACGGCACATGACAGATATAGAGTGTTACGGAGCTTATATACTGAACCTGGAAAACCATGAGGTAGTTAAGATCCTTTCAAAAACCACACTGCTTGCTTCAGGTGGAGCAGGACACCTCTATTCCACAACGACAAATCCAATTATTGCTACAGGCGATGGAGTGGCCATGGTTTACCGGGCCAAAGGAGTAATTGAGAACATGGAATTTGTACAATTCCATCCCACTTCCCTGTATAATCCCGGAGAATCCCCCTCATTTCTGATTACTGAAGCCATGAGGGGTTACGGAGGCATCCTGAAGAATCAACTGGGCGAGAAGTTCATGAATAAATATGATGAGCGGGGTAGCCTGGCTCCCAGGGATATAGTGGCCCGGGCCATTGACAATGAGATGAAGATCCATGGACACGATTTTGTCTACCTGGATACCACCCACCTGGAGGAGAAGTCTTTGAAGGAACACTTCCCGAACATCACTGAGAAATGCATGTCACTGGGCATTGATATTGCCAGGGACATGATCCCTGTGGTTCCTGCAGCACACTACATGTGCGGTGGGATAAAAGTGGATTTTAATGCGCAAACGTGGATCAAAAGACTGTATGCTGTAGGAGAGGTCTCTTCTACAGGGCTTCACGGGGCAAACCGTCTGGCATCCAATTCTCTAATAGAAGCCATAGTCTATGCAGATCGTGCTGCAAGGCATACCGTTGAAAATATCTCGATCTTTGAAATGGCTACCCAGATTCCTGAATGGGATGATACGGGAACGACCCATCCCGAAGAGATGGTGTTGATCACCCAGAACCTGAAAGAGGTAAAACAAATTATGACCAACTACGTAGGAATTGTACGCTCAGACCTGCGTTTAGAGAGAGCTACATCTCGCCTGGAAATTATCTACAGGGAAACGGAAGAACTCTATAAGAAGTCAAAACTCTCTCTTCGGATTTGTCAACTTCGTAATCTGATCAATGTTGGGTACCTGGTTATCAAAATGGCTCAGGCCAGGAAGGAGAGCCGAGGCCTTCATTACAACCTGGATTATCCAAAGCGCTTCGAAAATGGCGATCCCTCCTAATCACCCATCACCCATCACTCATCACCCATCACCCTTTTCCCAAAAACTACTATTCACTTCAGGCCTGAAATCACCATATTTCTCGCTGATATGCTCGAGGAGTAGATAGATTTCTTCCACTTCCAGGGAAGTGAGAAGCTTCAGCCGCATCTCCTTAAAATGGGGGAGTCCTTTGAAATAGTTGGAGAAGTGTCGGCGCATCTCGTATATACCCACCGGTTCTGATTTATGCTCCAGTGATTTGGAAAACTGCAGTTTGGCCATCGCCACCTTTTCTGTGACTGTGGGATCGGGAAGCAGCTCGCCGGTGTTGAGATAGTGTTTTACATGTTTGAAAAGCCATGGTTTTCCAACCGCTGCACGACCAATCATGATCCCGTCCACTCCGTAACGGTCAAATGCCTCCTTAGCTCCGGTAGGATCTGTAATATCACCATTACCGATAATAGGTATGTGCATACGGGGATTTCTTTTGACCTCCCCAATGAGGGTCCAATCTGCTGTTCCTTTGTACATCTGAGCCCGTGTTCGGCCATGAATAGTAAGCGCACTGATCCCCTGATCCTGCAGCTCTTCAGCCACTTCTACGATGATCTTGTTCTGTTCATCCCATCCCAGCCTGGTTTTCACAGTTACCGGAACTGTTGATGCTTCCACAATGGCTTTAGTCATCTCCATCATAAGAGGGATATTGGCCAGCATACCTGCTCCTGCTCCACGGTTGGCGATTTTCCTGACAGGACATCCATAGTTGATATCAATAATTTCAGGGTGCGACTCCAGCGCCCTGTGAGTTGCCTCCACCATCGATTCAATGATGTGACCATAGAGCTGAATTCCCATGGGCCTCTCATAATCAAAGATCTCAAGCTTCTTCACACTTTTAGCCCCATCCCTGATGAGTCCATCGGATGAAATGAACTCAGTATACATCACATCTGCCCCATGTTTTTTACATAGATACCTGAAGGAAGGATCTGTGATATCCTCCATGGGTGCCAGGAAGAGTGGCTGATTTCCAAGCTCAACTTCGTCAATTCGCATAGTGGATAATTATTATAGGAACTAAACGCTCAAATTGCCATATTTGTGCATCAATTACGATTCAAAAATACAAAAATAAGTGCCTAGAAGAGCATTGCTTGCAGGATTGAGGCCGTCTGAGAAATTCCTCTTTACGGTAGTGATATTACTGATTGTGGGATTGGCTTTCCAGTTTATTGGGGCTTTCCTGGCAGCGTGGATATACGGTTTTGGGATTTCTGAGATAATCACCATGGGGGCGTTTGATAATCCCAGATACGTATCTGCCTCCAAAGTGATACAGATCATTGGCTCCATCGGTACCTTTATCATTCCTGCATTCCTTTTTTCGTTCCTTTTCGAAGGGCACCCATATTCATATTATAAGTTTGACCGACCTATCTGGAGTATACCGATATTACTTACAGTGGGTATGATGATTGTTGTGGTACCCTTTATTAATTATATAGCAGAACTCAATTTGAAACTGGATTTCCCCATTAGATCGTTAGACAGGTTGCTCCGGAATCTGGAAGGGGAAGCGGAGGAGATCATGCGTGCCTTTATGGCCACACGAACCTTTGGTGGATTACTGGTAAACCTGCTAATGATCGGGATCATAGCATCAGTAGGAGAGGAGTTGATTTTTCGCGGATTGTTGCAGCGTCTTCTCATAGGAATGGTAAAGAATGTGCATGTGGGCATTGCAATAACGGCCATTCTGTTCAGTGCTTTCCATTTTCAATTTTTTTCCTTTTTACCCCGCTTTATGCTGGGACTGCTATTGGGTTATCTGATGGTGTATGGCCGATCCATATGGTATCCGATACTTGCCCATTTCGTAAATAACGCTATGGGGGTGGTTTACTATTATTTCAACTCAAAAGGAAATGGAGATGATATGCTGGAAGAGATCGGGACAAGCTCCTTGATGCCCATGACAGCAGTAATCAGCCTTTTACTGTTCGCAGTTTTCTTTATTCTGTGGTATTATCAGACAGGAGGGTATACTAGCCGATCTCTTCAATCCGAGGAGTTTGGAAGAGATTGACGTTGTTTAGCTCATTCTTTCTGAACACATAGACCAATCCGTATTCTGAAGCTTTTTCCCTGCGCATCTCTTCAGGCAGATCATTAAATGTGTTTTCAACCTCATTCCAGACCTGCTGTATTACACTATCCACCTGAGAGCGATTTACGTTGAGTAACTCCTGAGCACGCTGGCTCCTGGTTTTCAGGCTTTTTTGATAATTGTGATACTCCATGAATTTGTCATAGTGTACTTTCAGTACCGCTATGGTGGGATTGGTAATGGGACTCATACCCTTCATGCGCCTCTTCTTCTCACCTTCAATTAGACGTTGCCCCCAGTTAATCAATTCCTCTTCAGAATTGAGAGCAGGCAATTTCTTCTCTTCCTCTTCTAATCCAAAATAATTTCTGGTTTCAGGAACAAGATCTCCACGTGAAATTGCCATATTTACAACCTGGATAAAATGGGAGATATATAGTCGGACTTTCTTTAACCGCTTTTGGTACTCCTTATTTTTTTCAGCCTGAATGTTCAATGAATTCCTGTGCTCATGGATCGCGTTCTCAAAAACGGGCAATACCGTTTGGATTTTTCGATACGAATTCGGAGTGAAAGCCAGTTTGAACGGAGGTAAATCTTTTCCTTTGTCATGGGCCGACTTTAGTGACTTAAGTCGTGCAGAGTCTGTGTTAGGTAAGCGGCGGTAGGGCATGTTAGTAAAAATGTTAATAAAAGGTTGAGAAACGGGGTTGAATGTGCGAATATATGAATTTATAATTACCGTGCAACACTATTCGCATATTTTTACGTCGTGTGTATAAAAAAGTTATATTATTTGGTGAAGTTTTAGGATATTCTATTAAATTGATCCATAGTGTGGTTTATATTGCAGTTATTAACAAAATGCGTAAATCACCTATTTGTGCCGTTTATCAAAAAATGAGGCAATTAAGAGTCCACATTGTTAATACTAATAATCATTAAATTTTAAGCACATGTTTCCAAAAGAGGTCTATTGGCAAAGAAGAAAGTTACTTCGTGAAAGGGTGGGTGATGGGTTGATACTATTCCCTGCAAACGAAGAGAGTGCCATGAATTATAAAGCCAATACTTACCATTACCGGCAGGACAGCAGCTTTCTCTATTTTTTCGGAATTAATAAGCCCGGATTTTTCGGGGTGTGTGATGTGGACAATGGGAAGGATACCCTTTTTGGGGATGACCTAACCATAGAAGATATCATTTGGATGGGTGAACAACCTGCAGTGAAAAAATTAGCTTCTGAAGTAGCAATTGACTCTACTGCTCCATTGGAGCATTTGACAACCGTATTGCAGTCGGCCTTGAAATCAGGAAGAAAGATACATATACTTCCAACCTATCGTGGCGATCATTTGATAAAGTTGGCGTCAATCTTAGGATGTAGCGCCGATGAGGTAAAGGAGCATGTTTCAGAAGAGCTTATAGGTGCTGTAGTACAACTGCGGTCAATCAAAGATTCATATGAAATCGATGAGATCGAAAAGGCAGTGGATGTGGCAGGGATCATGCATACAACGGCCATGAAAATGGGTTTTCCAGGGAACTACGAAAGGGAGCTTTCTGGAGCCATCGAAGGCATAGCCCTTGCCCATGGCGGACCGGTTTCTTTTCCCGTGATCCTTAGTATGGACGGTCAGATCCTTCATAATCATAACCATGCAAATGAACTGGTTAAGGGACGTATGGTCATATGTGATGCCGGTGCGGAGACCTCTATGTGCTATGCCAGTGATATCACCAGAACCTTCCCTGTTGGAGGTGAATTCTCCACACAGCAAAAGGATATATATAATCTGGTTCTGACTGCCAATATGAAAACTATTGAGGCCTCTGTACCTGGAAATACATATCTCGAGGTTCATCTGATGGCTGCTCATATCATCGCAAACGGTTTGAAGGAGTTGGGGATTATGAAGGGAGATGTGGATGAAGCGGTAGAAGCCGGAGCCCATGCCTTATTCTTTCCGCATGGACTGGGCCACATGTTAGGACTGGATGTACATGACATGGAAGGATTTGGAGAGGATCATGTGGGATACACGAAAGATTTAAAACGGAGCGATCAGTTTGGATTGGCTTATCTGAGGATGGCACGACAGCTGGAACCCGGACATGTGATTACCAATGAACCTGGTTGTTATTTCATCCCGGCCCTGATCGACATCTGGAAAAAAGAGAAGAAGTTGGAACAGTTCATCAACTACGATAAAGTTGAAGCCTATCGTGGATTCGGAGGAGTCAGGATCGAGGATGATGTCCTGATCACCGATACCGGTAGTCGCATTCTGGGCACACCTATTCCTAAAACCGTTGAAGAGGTGGAGACCACCATGCGGGGTTAACCAAAAAGGATTTAGATAGTGGCCTTGTAATACTCCCGGTTCAGCCTGGCAATGTTGGTTAATGTAATCCCTTTGGGGCACTCTGCCTCACAGGCACCTGTATTGGTACAGTTTCCAAATCCAAGCGCATCCATTTTGACTACCAATTTGCTCACACGCTCCATAGCCTCTATCTTACCCTGTGGAAGGAGGCTCAGATGTGAAACTTTGGCTCCTACAAATAACATGGCTGAAGCGTTTTTGCAGGCGGCAACGCAGGCTCCACAACCAATGCATGCGGCAGCATCCATGGAGAGTTCTGCATGATCCTTTTTGATGGGAATGCTGTTGGCGTCAGGAGCACTTCCTGTATTCACAGAAACATATCCTCCCTCCTGAATCAGTTTATCAAATGCAGCACGGTCCACCACCAGGTCTTTGATAACCGGGAATGCACGTGCCCTCCATGGTTCAATTACAATGGTATCTCCATCCTTAAATTTGCGCATGTGGAGCTGGCACACCGTAATCAGGGAGTCGGGACCATGAGGTCGTCCGTTGATGTACATGCCACAGGCTCCGCAGATACCCTCCCTGCAGTCGTGGTCGAATACCACAGGCTCTTCGTTTTTGGTCACCAGCTGTTCATTGAGAACATCCAGCATCTCCAGAAAGGAGCTGTCGGGTGAAATATCCCGTAGTTGATAATTAACGAATTTACCCCTGGTTTTGGGATCTTTCTGACGCCAGATTTTCAGTTTCAGGTTCATCGCAAATTGTATCTTATTTGTAATTCCTTTGTTTTACTTCTATGTATTCAAAATCGAGGGATTCTTTATGCAGTTTGGGATCTTTGTCTTCCCCCAGGTATTCCCAGGCAGCCACATAGGTGAAATCCTTATCATTCCGTAAAGCCTCTCCCTCCCCGGTCTGGTATTCCTCTCTGAAATGTCCGCCGCAAGACTCTTCCCGGTTAAGCGCATCCATGGCCATCAATTCCCCCAGTTCCAGGAAATCGGCCAGTCGACTGGCTTTCTGTAGCTCGGGATTCAGGTCATTGAGCTCTCCGGGGATCTTGACACTGGACCAGAACTCTTCCCTCAGTTTTTTGATCTCTTCCCTTGCTTTGATGAGTCCCTCTTTGGTTCTGGCCATACCCACATAATCCCACATGATTATTCCAAGACGTTTATGGAGGGTGTCAACAGTTTGACCTCCTTTTACAGCCATTAGTTTTTCCAGTTGTTCACTTACTTCCTTCTCGGCTTCATCAAACTCCGGAATATCTGTGTTGAACCTTGGAGTATTAATCTCATCGGCAAGGAAATTCTGGATGGTGTAGGGCAGTACGAAATATCCATCGGCCAGTCCCTGCATCAAAGCAGATGCTCCCAAACGATTGGCTCCATGATCGGAAAAATTCGATTCACCCGTGGCAAACAGTCCGGGAATGGTGGTTTGCAGTTCATAATCTACCCATATCCCACCCATGGAGTAATGGATTGCCGGATAGATCATCATGGGGACTTCATATGGATTATCGTCAGTGATCTTCTCGTACATCTGGAACAGGTTGCCATATTTGGCTTCGATCACATCTTTCCCAAGGCGTTGGATGGCATCCTTGAAGTCAAGAAAAACAGCCAGTCCGGTGTAATTCACTCCATATCCGGCATCGCACCGCTCTTTACCTGCGCGGGATGCCACATCCCTGGGTACCAGATTCCCGAATGCAGGGTAACGTCTCTCCAGGTAATAATCACGATCCTCTTCAGGAATATCTGACCCTTTCAACTCTCCACTCTGAAGCTTCTCGGCATCCTCCTTCTTTTTTGGGACCCAGATTCGTCCGTCATTTCGAAGGCTCTCACTCATCAGGGTCAGTTTCGACTGATAATCCCCGTGTACCGGAATACAGGTGGGGTGGATCTGGACAAAACAGGGATTTCCAAAAATCGCACCTTTCTTATAACACTGCCAGGCTGCACTGGCATTGGCTCCCATGGCCATTGTAGAGAGAAAGAATACATTGCCATATCCGCCGGAAGCAATCACCACGGCATGTGCACTGAAGCGTTCAAGCTTTCCTGTGATCACATCCCTTCCGATAATACCCCTGGCTTTACCGTCAACCAGCACCAGGTTATACATCTCCATGCGGGGATACATCTCCACGTTTCCTTTTTTGATTTGACGGCTCAGGGCCTGGTAAGCACCCAGTAACAACTGCTGACCGGTCTGGCCCCTGGCGTAGAAAGTCCTGGAAACCAGTGCCCCGCCGAAAGAACGGTTATCCAGGGTTCCTCCATATTCGCGGGCGAATGGTACTCCCTGGGCAACACACTGATCAATGATTTCATTGCTCACTTCAGCAAGCCTGTACACATTGGCCTCCCTGGAACGGTAATCTCCCCCTTTGATGGTGTCAAAAAAGAGCCGGTATATACTGTCTCCATCGTTCTGGTAATTCTTTGCCGCGTTAATACCGCCCTGAGCTGAAATACTGTGAGCACGCCTGGAACTATCCTGATAACAGAAAGATTTTACCTTAAATCCCATTTCTGCGAGGGAAGCTGCCGCAGATGCACCGGCGAGACCGGTACCTACGACAATGACGTCCAGCTTACGTTTGTTAGCGGGATTAACCAGGTTTTGGTTCGATTTATAGGATGACCATTTTTCTGCCAATGGTCCGTCGGGTATCCTGGAATGAAGCTTAACCATATCTAATGTTTTGTCTGATTACTCGAAGTAGATGAGAATTGGAATGATAGTATATCCGGCCACAATGACTACTGCGTACACAGCTGCAAGGAACTGGATGACAGGAGTATACCGTCTATTATCCATTCCCAGGGTTTTAAATGCCGATTGAAATCCATGGATCAGATGAAATCCAAGGAAGATGAATGCTGCCACATAGAAGATCACAAAGGGCAGTTGTTTGAACTTATCCACAATTTCTGAAGCAAAATCGTGGTACATTACACCCTCCACCTCGATCTCAGCCGAATGCCCGAATTTGGCTTTGAAATAGAAATCCACAAAGTGAATCGCCAGGAATACCAGTGTAATCAGCGCTGTGTGGATCATAAACTTGGAAAAGAATGAGGTGTTGGAAAAATTGGCCTTTATATACCTTTTAGGGCGAGCCAGCCAATTCTGGATCTGCAAGATCAATGCATAGATGATATGCAGGAGGATGCCTCCGAATAAAACAATCTCAAAGATTTTGATCAGGACGTTGGAACTCATTAAATGAGCTGCCCTGTTGTAAACCATGGGATCGTCAAAAATGATAACCAGAAGGTTGATCCCCAGATGTACCAGCAGAAAAACGATAAGAAAAATTCCTGCCAGGGACATCATTAGTTTCTTTCCAATTGAAGAAGTGAAAATGCCGGACATATGAATACAATTAAAATAAGTTACTTAAATTGCGTTTCGGTGATAAACAAATATAGCATTTATCGCTCTTCATTTTTTGTCGAAACACATTTCCTACAGCAGGTAGTTCACCATTTATGAAATCTATTCCCATCGAGGCAGATCTATTCATCAGGAACCGGAAAAAGCTGGCTGAACAAATGGCATCCGGATCAACACTGGTGATGGGTTCAAACGAGCCCATACTGAGGAATGGAGATCAGTTCTACCCCTTTCGCCAGCATTCTGATTTCTTTTACCTCACGGGTATAAACCAAGATGAGAGTGTACTAGTAATTTCTCCGGCTTATCCGGATAGTACTTTGAGAGAGATCCTTTTTATCCGGAAGCCGACGACCAAAATGGAGGTGTGGTCAGGAGCAGGTCTCACACTGGAGGAGGCCTCAAAACTTTCAGGAATTGACCAAGTGAAATGGATGGAGGAGCTGGAAGCAGTATTTGACCGGCTGATTCCCAATGCATCCTCCTTGTATGGAGAGGGAAAAATATTTCAGGAAAAGATTTCAGGGCGCTATGAAGAGATGGAGCTGTTGCACATGTCTCATCTGATGACCCGGCTGAGGATGATTAAAGAGGCCGAAGAGTTGGAAGAGATAAAAAGGGCTATTGAAATTACCAGGTCCGCTTTTTTAAGGGTCTTGAGAACCACCCGACCTGAGATTTGGGAATATGAGGTGGAGGCTGAGATCATCGCCGAATTCATCAGGAATGGGGCAGAAGGGCATGCTTATGAACCCATTGTAGCCAGTGGTAAAAATGCATTGATACTGCATTATGTGCAGAATAACAGTCGTTGTAGAGAAGGAGATCTGTTGTTGATGGATTTCGGAGCTGAAGTGAATAATTATGCGGCAGATTGTTCCAGGACCATTCCCGTCAACGGCCGTTTTTCTAAAAGACAACGGAACCTGTATGAAGCAGTGTTGAGGGTGTTTAAGCAAGCCAGGGCAATGATGGTACCTGGAATCCTTATGGAAGATTTTCACAACCAGGTAGGCGCCCTGTGGCAGGAGGAACACATAACTTTGGGATTGTACACCAGGCAGGAGGCAGAGGCAGCTCCACGGGAGGATCCATTGTGGAAACATTATTTCATGCACGGGACTTCTCACTCACTCGGATTGGATGTACATGATCCTTTGGATCGCTCCCTGCACTTTCATCCAGGAATGGTACTCACTTGTGAACCTGCCATTTATATACCTGAGGAGGGGATCGGCATCAGGTTGGAGAATGACATTTTAATTACCAGGGAGGGACCGGTAGACCTGATGGAGGGGATCCCCATTGAAGCAGGGGAGATTGAAGATGTAATGCATGCAAAAGGATAATGGCCATGTTAAAGAAGCTCACTTATAATCATGTGAATCTCTATTATAGCGATCGTGGAGAGGGCGATTGTATCGTCTTGCTGCATGGCTATTTGGAAACGGGTGAAATTTGGGATGAGTTTGCAGGGAGCCTGCTCGACCGATATAGAGTAATTATTGTGGACCTGCCCGGTCATGGACGATCGGGAACCTGGGGGAAGGTGCATACCATGGAAGATATTGCAGGATCGGTATATTCGATCCTGGAAGCGGAAGAGGTAGAGAAGGTCTTTCTGGTCGGACACTCCATGGGGGGATATGTGACCATGGCTTTTGCAGAGCTATATCCGGAAAGACTGCTGGGATATTCCCTGTTTCATTCAACCTGTTTTGCAGATACGGAGGAGAAAAGAAATAACCGGGACCGGGAGATCAGCCTCGTTTTGTGTCAGAAAAAGCATTTGATTGTCAATGTGAACATTCCAAAAGGATTTTCGAATGTGAATGTGGAGCGTTTGTCGCTTCAGGTTGAGAAAGCAAGGAATTTGGCTTTAAGCAATCCGGAGGATGGCATTGTGGCCATATTAAATGGAATGAAGGAGAGACCTGACCGGGCTCGTATCTTGAAAAAATCCTCCATTCCCCTTTTACTTATCGGGGGAATGAAGGATAACTATATTCCATTGGAGGTATTTGATAAGATGGTGTCCCTGGCACCTCATGCTTCTGTTCTGCGCTTAGCCCAAAGTGGACATATGGGTTTCATAGAGGAACCCGGAGTGGCAGCTGATGCGATCAGGAAAATGATGCCCTCCTAGATCTGGCTGCTTTCCTGCGTCCCTCAAGTTTCATGAGCTGTTCGTCAGTGAATATACTTTTCACCTTTACCCGGTGTTCAGCACTCAGTTTTTTCATCTGATTAGTAAGAGCAGTCTGTTCATCGATCACTTTATGGACCGCCTTCAGATCTACCTTTTCTTCTGCCATTAACGTCCTTTCCCTGGCCTTTAACTCAGCCATCTTATACCTAAGAGGCTTCACCAGTTTATGGTGCTCCAGCTTAAGTGTCTTCAATTCCTCCTTTTGCTCTTCAGAGAATTCAATGGCCAGGTGTTGTCCTGTTCTTCTCTGTTTCTGCCTCATCTCAGATCCATGCTGACGATGCTTTTGATGGAAGCGGGGTCCTTCCTGTCCCTGCCTCTTACCTTGCCAATCACCTGGCCCCTGGGCATTCTGTCCGTAAGCCATAATGGATGCCAGTAAAAGTATGGCTGCTGTATGTATCCAACGATTTTTCATAATGTATCTATTTAAATGCTAAAACAAATTTGGTTTTGCATCTTAGATGATATAACGATACAATGGTTTAATCTACAGTGGAATCAGAGGCGGGTGATGGTGTCGATGGCAACCTGTAAAGTGTTGTCAATCTCAGCGATAATAGGGTAAAAGCCGTCATTGTCGATGACGTTCCTTGCCACGTAAGCTTTAATGGTTTTCTCAAGGATCACTTCCGAGGTTTTAATATCGGCATGGTCGGGTTGAATACCCTTCTCCTTAGCATATTCCACGAACTGTGGCAGGATATCCTGATCATCCAAATAGCTTTCTATTTCATCCGGTAAGGTGAACTGCTCCAGGGAAGAGCGGTGGGAATCGGTATAATAGAATGCAAACCGGTACATGAGACCCAGGCTCCTCACCCTATTGTAATAGAAGGAAGTTTCCGTAGTATCCACGGGAACAAATACATCAGGCATGATCCCGCCACCTCCGAACACAGTCTTCCCGCCGGGAGTAATAAACCTTTGCGAATCATCAAATTTGATGCTATCCTGATGCTCCAGTTCGCCCCGTTCAATACGATCTCTGAAGTCATGGTAGTAATCGTCCTTTCCATTTTCGTATGGGCGCTGGATACTTCTTCCAGTGGGTGTGTAGTACCTGGCTACCGTAAGTCTCAAAGCAGAACCATCGGTAAAGCGCATCTCTTCCTGAACCAGTCCCTTTCCAAATGATCTGCGACCTATAACCAGGCCCCGGTCATTGTCCTGAATGGCTCCGGCAAGGATCTCGCTGGCTGATGCGCTCGATTCGTCGATGAGAATCACCACTTCATCATCCTTTAGAATACCCCTTGAAGTAGCATAATCATTTTCTCTGGGCCGGGCACGCCCTTCCACATAAACAATCAGTTGTCCCTCTTCCAGAAATTGGTCAGCAATCATCGTTGCCGCTTCCATAATTCCTCCACCGTTCCTTCTCAGATCGAGAATCAGTTTTTCTACCCCTTGAGATTTCAGTTTCTCGATGGCCTGCATAAACTCCTGGTAAGTAGTTTGAGCAAACTGGCTTATTTTTATATATCCGGTAGTTTCATCCACCATATATGCCACATCCACACTATAGATGGGGATATCATCCCGGGTAATCTCAAAATGAATAGGCTCCTTTTCCCCGCGCCGGTATATGGTGACCTTCACTACCGTGTTTTTTGGTCCTTTCAACATCTTCACGATGTCATCACTGGCCATATTTACCCCTGCTACCAGCGAATCATCGACCATAATGATCCTGTCGCCGGGCATCACGCCAACCATTTCGGAGGGACCGTTTGGAATGGTATTGATAATGGCCACTGTATCGTCGGCCATGTTGAACGATACTCCTATGCCGCTGAAATTACCCATCAGAGGTTCTGAATACCTTTGAAAATCACTGGCCGGAATATAGAGGGAGTGCGGATCCAGCTCATCCACCAGCACTGGCATAACCGATTCGCTCAGGTTGCCCATACTTACCGTATCCACATATTCATTGACGATGTACTGAAGGGCCGAGTTGACCTTATTCCCTTTGGGTGCCAGGGAAAATCCGGATCCCGAGCTCATTCCGGGACGAATGGAAAATTTCTGTTTGTTTACCTCATCGGTAACAATGCTCCTCACACGCAATCCTGTGATCCAGTTCCCCAACAAAATCCCACCTATCAGGGTTATGCTGATAATCACCGGCAGAAATATGATCAGTTTGTCTCTCTTTTTGCTCATGGTCCTTCTTTCTTCACTCTTCTCCAACTTCCGGAATATGTACCAGATCGATCTGTGCTCTCTCCAGAAGATCAAGTCCATCTGTAATCCTGTACTTTTCTTCAAACACCACCCTGCTGATTCCGGCCTGGATAATTAACTTGGAACATTCCATGCAGGGTGAAGTGGTAATATAAAGGGTAGAACCATCACTGCTGTTGTTGGACTTGGCCACCTTGGTAATGGCATTGGCTTCGGCGTGGAGGACATAGGATTTTGTCACATCGTTGTCATCCTCACACTCATTTTCAAACCCGGAAGGAGTACCGTTATACCCGTCGGAAATGATCATCTTATCCTTTACAATAAGAGCACCCACTTTCTTTCGGATGCAATAGGAATTGGATGCCCAGATCCTGGCCATCCTCAGATAGCGCTTATCTATGGCTAACTGCTTTTTTCCATTGACTATAGTATTCTCTGACATCCGGGTTGAGGATTGTGCCCAGGGCCGGGATCGAACCGGCACGATATTGCTATCACTGGTGTTTGAGACCAGCGCGTCTACCAATTCCGCCACCTGGGCTATTGTTGAATTACGATTATAAGAACTATTTGCCTCTAGTGCATTTTCCGCCAGTTACAAAAGGTGGCGGAATTGTGCCCCCTCCGCAAGCTGGCCCCTCCCTAAAATGCTCCACCGGAGCATTTCTTAACGGTTGGCCCTGCCACCTGGGCTATCTAATTTTCACTATTATTTTGAACTTCTTGCCCATGACTTTTGCTCTTCCCTGCTTTCTGGCTTTCACGCTATTCAAAGGCGGAGCGAAGTTAATGCTTTTCAGGATAATTGCCAAGCATGTGGGCATTCTGCGGCATGCATGTTATTAAATATCTTTTATCAATTGATCCATTGTTAATTTTGTTCACTTAAATTCGCAGCAAAAATCTAATCTCATGGAAAAGGAATACAAAGACAAGGTCATATCCGTACTGAGCCGATTAGGGATCAAGGACATTAATTCTGGAGCCACTACCGGGCAAAACTGGTTAGAAACTCAAGGAGATGTCACCTCTTCAGTTTCACCTATCGATGATGAGATCATTGCTAAAGTGACTAATGCTACTGCCGAAGATTATGAAACAGTGATGCGGACTGCACAGGAGGCGTTTAAAACTTGGAAAACAGTTCCTTCACCCGCCAGGGGAGAGGTAGTTCGACAAATCGGTTTAGCGTTACGTGAATCAAAAGAAGACCTGGGATTTCTTGTGACCCTGGAAATGGGAAAAATTTACCAGGAGGGTCTCGGAGAAGTGCAGGAGATGATCGATATCTGTGATTTTGCTGTGGGGCAATCCAGACAGTTATATGGGTTCACGATGCAGTCTGAGCGGCCACAGCACAGGATGTATGATCAATACCATCCCCTGGGGATCGTGGGACTGGTCACTGCATTCAACTTTCCGGTGGCAGTCTGGGCATGGAATGCCATGATTGCAGCAGTGGCTGGAGATGTGGTGGTCTGGAAACCCAGCTCAAAAACACCATTGACCGCTGTAGCTATTCAAAATATTATCAGCAAGGTGCTCAAGGAGAATAATGTACCGGAAGGTGTATTTAACCTGGTAGTGGCCAGGTCCTCTGTAATGGGTGACAATTTTGCTGCTGACAAACGGATCCCACTCTTCTCTGTAACAGGATCGACCCGTGTAGGAAAGCACATTAATGAGATTGTGGGAGAGCGACTCGGGAGTGCCATCATGGAGTTAGGTGGAAACAATGCATTGGTAGTTTCGGAGCATGCCGATCTGGATATGTCCATACCTGCCATAGTTTTTGGTGCAGTGGGTACAGCCGGACAGCGATGCACTTCCACCCGCAGGGTGATCATACACGAGAAAATGTATGATGAGGTGAAGGCAAGACTCGTAAAAGCATATGAGCAAATATCGAAGCGTATTGGAAATCCCCTGAACCAGGAGGTCCTGGTAGGACCGGTAGTTGATACAGGCGCAGTGGACGATTTTACCCGTGCCATTGAAAAAGTGAGACAGGAGGGTGGAACCATTCTCTTTGGAGGTGAAGTACTAAAGGGTGGGGAATACGATACAGGTACCTATGTGGTTCCGGCTATTGCCGAGGTGGAAAATCATTATGAAATTGTTCAGGACGAGACCTTTGCCCCGCTTCTCTATTTACTCAAATATGGTACTATCGACGAAGCCATCGCTTTAAATAATGATGTACCACAGGGATTATCGTCAGCAATCTTTACACTGAACCTTCGTGAAGCAGAACAGTTTCTATCAGGAGTAGGCTCCGATTGTGGCATTGCCAATGTGAATATTGGTACTTCCGGAGCAGAGATCGGTGGAGCCTTTGGTGGGGAGAAGGAGACCGGTGGAGGACGTGAATCGGGATCCGATGCCTGGAAAGCTTATATGCGCAGGCAAACCAATACCATCAACTATGGCACGGATTTGCCACTCGCTCAAGGTATCAAATTCGACATCTAGCGCAAGCTTCCCGTTTTTCATAACCACTTTGCGTTAAAATATATACGGAAGAGAAAGTGACGATTTTACATGGCCCTTGTCAGGATTTTAGAGCCCACCAAATTGCGTGCTGCAGTGGCAATGCCTTCTGCATCGTATCCACACTCCTTGTAGAGCTCCTCCTGAGTGCCATGATCAACAAACCGGTCAGGAATACCAAGCCGGATCACCTTGGCTTTGTAGTTGTTATCCATCATGTACTCGATCACAGCGCTTCCCAATCCTCCGACGATGCAAGCATCTTCCACAGTAATGATCTTGTCGAATGTTGAGAAGACGTTCTTTAACAGCTTATTATCCAGCGGCTTCAGGAAACGCATATCAAAATGAGCTACGCTGATATGCTCTTTCTCAAGTTTTTCAATGGCTTTGGCAGCTTCGTTTCCGATGGGACCAAGAGTAAGGATGGCCAGATCGCTGCCTTCCTTGAGTTGCTGACCTTTCCCGATTTCAATTTCATTGAATGGTTTTTTCCAATCAACCATAACACCTGTTCCCTTGGGATATCTTATCACGAAAGGTCCCTCAGGATCTATCTGGGCTGTGTACATCAGGTCCCTTAACTCAATTTCGTTAAGGGGAGATGATATAGTCATTCCGGGAATGCATCTGAAAAAAGCCAGGTCGAATGCTCCGTGGTGTGTGGCACCATCACTTCCCACCAGTCCGGCCCGATCAAGGAAGAAAACTACGGGCAGATTCTGTATGGCTACATCGTGAATGACCTGATCATAGGCCCTCTGCATAAATGAGGAGTAAATGTTGCAAAACGGGATCATTCCTGCAGAGGCCAGACCGGCTGAGAAAGTCACCGCATGCTGTTCTGCAATTCCCACATCGTATGTACGGTCGGGCATCTCATCCATCATTATCTTCAGGGATGAACCTGTGGGCATGGCAGGGGTTATGCCAACGATCTTCTTATTGATTCTTGCCAGCTCAAGTATGGTCTCTCCAAATACGTCCTGATAGTTTGGCGGTTGAGGTTGATCAGAAGCCTTCTTTAGCAGCTCCCCTGTATGCATGTTGAACTTACCAGGTGAGTGAAAAGCGGTTTGGTTCTCTTCTGCTTTTGCGAATCCCTTTCCTTTCTGAGTGATCACATGCAATAGCTTTGGACCGGGGATCTCTTTCATATCCTTAAGGACCTCAGCCAGATGAAGTACATCATGTCCATCTACAGGACCAAAATAGCGGAAGTTAAGCGACTCAAAGAGATTACTCTGTTTGAGAACGATCGACTTGATAGCATTCTCAATCTTTTGGGCATATCGTCTGGCATTGGGAGCAATCTTGCTCAGAAATCCCAGCAGGTTCCAGACATCATTTTTCACCTTGTTGTATGCCTTGGAGGTAGTGATGTCCAGCAGGTAGTCTTTCATGGCACCTACGCTGGGATCAATGGAAATATGGTTGTCATTCAGGATTACCAGCAGATTCTTTCCTTCATGACCTGCATTGTTCAGGGCTTCATAAGCCATTCCCCCGGTTAGCGAACCATCTCCTATTATGGCGACGACCTGACGATCGGTCTCATTGTTGTAGTCATTGGCTGCGGCCATTCCCAGTGCTGCGGAAATGGAGGTGGATGCATGACCTGCACCAAATGCATCATACTTACTTTCTGCAGGTCTGGGGAATCCGCTTATTCCTCCGTACTTCCGGTTAGTATGGAAGATCTCCCTTCGGCCTGTGAGTATTTTATGACCGTATGCCTGGTGACCTACATCCCAGATGATCTGGTCAAAAGGTGCATTGAAAACATGATGGAGAGCAACGGTGAGTTCCACTACGCCAAGGCTTGCACCAAAATGCCCTGGATTGGATGAAACGACTTCAATAATAAACTTTCTCAGTTCAGTACTAAGCTGCCGTAACTGCTCCGGAGTCAGCGACTTCATGTCGTCCGGACTCTCTATTGTCTTAAGCAATTTATATTCTTCTGTTGACTCCGTCATTACGGTCAGATTTCTGGTGCAAAGGTACAAATAAATCCCTTTGTTGATATCTTAAACGGACGTGTAGAAAAATTGGTCTGTTATGCCCTCCTATTTTATGTAATTTTCCCTAATTGAACCGTTATTATTATGATGAGAAAAATTGTATATATAGTCATAGGAGCGGCACTTCTGGGATCGTGTGTTCCTGCCAGTGAATTCTCGCAGCTTACCAATAAAAGCAACTCATTACAGACAGAGAGGGATGATCTTATGGCTGAAAATGAGCATCTCACGGTAGAGAACCGGGAGATGAGAGCCAGGATTGATTACGTACAGGAACAGCAGGAGCAGTTTGTGCAGGATAGCATCAGGATCCATAAGAAGGTGATGGACCTTGAAAAAGAAATTGCCCAAATCGAACGGCAATATAAGGACCTGGAATCGACTCATGAAGCATTACTCAGGGGGAATGCCCGGGAAACCCGAAGATTGCTTAATGAATTACAGTCCACCCAGGAAGACTTGTCAAAGAAGCAACAATTGCTGAAAGAGCTGGAAGCTAGTGTGGCTGGTCAGCGTCAGGATGTGAACCAGTTACAGGCTGAACTGGAATCACGGAATGCCAGGTTGCTGGAGATGGAGAAAATGCTTTATCAGAAGGACAGGATTTTGGATGAGTTGAGAGAGAAGGTGGCTGATGCCCTGCTCGGTTTTGAGGGGCAGGGCCTTACCGTTACTCGTAAGAATGGGAAGGTATATGTTTCCCTGGAGGAGAAGCTGTTGTTTAAGTCGGGAAGCACAGTTGTTGATCCTAACGGAGTGAGGGCATTAAAGCAACTGGCTGTGGTCCTGGCCAATAACAGGGATATAGATATCATGATCGAGGGACATACCGATGATGTTCCATTCAGAAAAGGTTCATCTATCAAGGACAATTGGGATTTAAGTGTAATGCGGGCTACCTCCATCGTTAGGATCCTGTTGGATGGGTCGGGAATCGATCCTACACGGATTACAGTGGCTGGCAGGGGAGAATTCCTTCCGGTTGATGGCGCTGATACTCCTGAAGCGAGAAGAAAGAACAGGCGCACCGAGATTATTCTTTCACCTGACCTTTCTGAACTCCTCCGTATCCTGGAGCTGTAAAAGATCAACAAACAGGTTGGTCGTCCAATGGATCTGTACCGGATTTTTGAATCCCGCGATCGCATTAGCTTCGCTGAGCTCGCAAGCTCGGTTCGCCGCTGCTTGCGGCGGGATTAGCAAGCACCTTCAGTCTATCTAGAGTAGATTTACGGTTGCTTGCTTCGAAGAGTTTCAAGATACCAGTGGTGTCCTGAGGTTATCGGTGAGATTTACGACTCAGAAGGAGGGGTGTCCATCCCTTCACCGCTCCACCAATGAGGATGAGTTCAACCGGGAGTAAAAACCTGGAGGCACCAAGGGGACCGGTCACCAGTGCCAGGTAACCCACCAATAGTGCCAGAAAGATCCTGAAAGGAATCATCTCCTTTCCTTTGATCAAGTAGATAATAAATCCTGAGATTTTAAGGAGTTTAAAAAGCACTATACCTCCAAGTATCAGTACCAGTCCCCATCCCTGTGCTTTCAGTAAACGGAAAGCGCCTGAGAGGCCTTCCTGGTTCAAAGTGCGAAGGAATCCTGGAGAATCAGCTTGCCGGATATTGAAAAAAGTAACCAGATCGAACCGTCCGGGGTCCAGGAAATATCGAACACTACCCTTCAGGTGGAAGACTGCATAAGCAGCAGGTCGTTCCAGTATAATCTCTTTTACTCCTTCTCCAAGGCATTTATTTTTTTCCCTGTAGGTGATTCTATTACCACAGACATCATAGAGGTTGTCCACTTCAGCCGCTGCAGTTTCACTTCCTTCCGTGCCCATGATGAAATACCGAAGGTTATAATTGACCATATTCGCGGTCTGGATGCTGGAGTACTGGGCCAATCCGGTTCGGGCATAGTTGCGGTAACTGTAAATAGAAATCCAGAGTATGGGGAGCATAACAGCCCATAGATATGCCCATTGTTTTGTTCGCAGGAATAGACCCAGAGAGATCAGTACTGAAAATATTGCAAATGGATAGAGCACAGGTTTTGTGGCCATTCCCAGAGTTAGGAACAGATGGAACAGCCAGATGTATCGGTTGGTCAACCTGCTCTTTTCTCCCGGTTGTTCAGGTTCCTTAAATATGTGGTAGACGCTCCATACCAGCAGTACAAGTAGCAGCTGAAATGGGATCTCAGCCATAATTCGATTGGCATAGATGAACTGGGCGGGTGTGGCAAGAAGCAAACTTATGAAGAGCAGGGTTGAAGCTGAGCTACCTGAAGAGCCATTTCCAGTGATCTCTCTATCGGATATGAATATCTTATAAATCCATACAATAGAGAAAATGGAAACCAAAAACTGGATCAACAAGACAGGAATAGTAGACCTGGTCAGCACACCCACTCCCAGGAAAATCGGATAGAAAGGAGGACGCCTGGTGAATTGCTCTTCAACGATCGATTCTGACAGATCTCCTGCATAGAGCACACCTGTGCTATATACATTGCGGGAGGCATTGAGGTAATCTTCCGAATCGGATAAAGGTGCAGGAGGGTTGATCTGGACACTGAGAAAAAAAAGCAGATGAACCAGCAGTAGCCCTGCAAGTGATAGTGAAAATCGGTTAAATGGAAGTTTCACACCCTAGATGGTCATGATATCCTCTTCTTTGCTCTCAACGATCTTTTCCACCTTTTCGGTGTATTCATCAGTGAGCTTCTGAATCATATCTTCGGCAGTCTTCGCTTCGTCTTCCGAGAGGCCATCCTTTTGCATCTGTTTGTATTCATCGTTGGCATCACGGCGACTGTTTCTCACACTTACCCGTGCATTTTCCCCTTCGCTCTTTACCTGTTTCACCAGGTCACGTCGTCGTTCTTCTGTGAGTTGAGGAATGGCCAGACGGATCACTTCACCGTTATTGGCCGGGGTAATGCCGACGTTGGAGTTCATCAACGCTTTCTCGATAGGATCGATCATGGTTTTCTCCCAGGGCTGGATCATGATCGTTTTGGCATCGGGTGTACTAATGTTAGATACCTGGTTCAGAGGGGTGGGAGTACCATAATACTCTACCTGAATTCCATCCAGGATATGTACGTTGGCTTTACCTGCCCTGATGCGCAGAAGCTCGTTATCAAGGTGCTCAATGGCCTTGTCCATGCGCTCCTTGGTCATTTCGTATACCAGTTGGACATCTTCGTTCATGATCTCTGTGGATTGCGTTCAGCGAGCCTAAATTATTTAAATTTTAACTAAAGTGCCAACTTTTTCGCCCGAAATAAGCCTTTTCAGATTCCCTTTCTCATTCATATTGAAGACAATAATCGGTAAATCATTCTCTTTACACATAGTAAAAGCAGTAAGATCGAGGATGCGTAGTTCCTTCTGGAGCGCTTCGCTGAAAGTGAGTTCATCATATTTTTCTGCTTCCGGATCCTTCTCAGGATCACTGGAATAGACTCCATCTACCCGGGTACCCTTCAACATAACATCTGCTTCCATCTCCACGGCTCTTAAGGTGGAGGCAGTATCAGTTGTGAAATAGGGATTTCCGGTTCCTCCGGAGAAAATAACAATCTCATTGTTTTCCAGAGCCTGGATCACCTTCGGTTTATAATAGAACTCTGCTACCGGTTCCATGCGAATGGCAGTAAACAATCTGGCAGTTGCGCCTTTCGACTGGAATGCAGATTGTAATGCCAATCCATTAATTACTGTTGCCAGCATACCCATATAGTCTCCTTTCACGCGGTCAAATCCTGCTTCCACACCAGACATTCCGCGGAAGATATTTCCTCCGCCTATTACGATCCCCACCTGGGTACCCATCCTGGAAACCTCTATGATCTCGTCAATGTAATCGTGCAGTCTGCCGGGATCAATACCATGTGATTGTCCGGCCATCAATGCCTCGCCACTCAATTTTAAGAGAATACGGTTATAAGCTGCCATTTTGTTTTTGTTTATAAATGTATGAAAAGGTATTCTAACATTTATGGGATGTTTTTAACCAGGGTCGACGTATTATAAATCTGTTTCCGTCATTCTTTTTTGGGTAATTTATTAATCCGCATATAATCAGCAATATAGGCCTCTGATTTTGATGTTATTTTGATGCTTTTTTAATGTTTTTGGGTGTCCCGTTTCGCAAAAACAGCATGTAACAGGGTTGTGACATTTCGTGATTATGTGACATTTTCGTTTTTCAGTTATTTCAGTAAGAAGCTTTCTATATAGCTCATTCATAATGGCATAGAAAGCTTCTTGTTAACAAGAATAGATTTATGAAAAGTCACAACAATAATGATATGTAACAGTGTTGTGACATCCGAAAATTGAAAAAATGAATGACCATTTTTCATTTCCGCTGACCAGTTTCCGGTGATCATGTATCGCATTGACTGATACCAGCCGATAGCCTTCAAACATCCCTTAGTTATAAAAAAAAGGCTGTCTCGCATGGCAGCAAGACAGCCTTTGACTAATAACAAATGCCAAATTTTATTTTACTGAGAACCTTTTAAAGCCAGTTACTTTGAGGTCTGCATCAGCCTCTTTGAGATACTGTCCAATGGTTTTCTTAGCGTCTTTGGTGAATTCCTGATTCAGAAGGGTTGCTTCTTTCAGGAACTTATTGACCATACCATCAGCGATACGGTCCACAATGTTCTCCGGTTTGCCTTCCTGAAGTGCCTTTTCGCGTCCGATCTTTCTCTCTTGTTCGATCACTTCAGCAGGAACGTCATCTTTATCTACAGCCACAGGAGACATAGCAGCGATCTGCATGGCTACATCCTTTGCGACCTGCTCTTCTACTTGAGCTTTGTTGAATCCAACCAGCGTGGCCAGATTATTTCCAAAATGATTATAGGCCTGCACCTTCTCTGCCTCGATGTACTCGAAGTAGGCCAGTTCCAGCTTTTCACCAATGGTTCCGGACTGCTCAGTAATGATCTCAACAACTGTTTTTCCTTCCATTGGAAGTGCTTTCAATGCTTCCAGGTCGGCCGGCTTCTCAGCAATAGCAAGATCCAGTATGGTAGTGGAAAATTTCACAAAGTTTTCATTCTTGGCAACGAAATCAGTCTCGCAATTCAGGGAGATCAAAGCACCATAACTGCCGTCTACTTTTGCCTGAACATTACCTTCACTGGCTTCACGGTCGGCACGCTTGTTGGCGATGGCCTGACCTTTTTTGCGAATCACTTCAACCGCCTTGTCAAAATCACCTTCTGCTTCCTGCAACGCCTTTTTGCAGTCCATCATTCCAGCCCCGGTGGCTTTCCGTAATTTCTGTACATCTGCAGCTTTTATATCAGCCATTTTATATTCTCTTTAATACGTTAATCTATATTGTTTCAATACTATTCAGCCTTCTCTTCAGCGGTGGGCTCTTCTGTTTTAGCCTCAGCTTTAGGTTCCTCAGTTTGCTTCTCTTCCTTCTTGGCTTCAGCTTTGGGCTCTTCCTTCTTGGCCTCTGCTTTTGACTCTTCCTTCTTGGCTTCAGCTTTGGGCTCTTCCTTCTTGGCTTCAGCTTTGGGCTCTTCCTTCTTGGCTTCAGCTTTGGGTTCCGTTTTTTTCTCGGTCTTTGGAGTTTCTACTTTCTTACTCTCTTCTTTCTCCTTGTCCCTTTTTCCTTTCCCCTCTTTCACTTCCTTCACTTCTTTCTCTTTTTCCATCTTCCTTTCGTTCAGCCCTTCAGCCACTGCATCAGTAACGAAATTGATGATCAGAGAGATCGATTTGGAGGCGTCATCATTGGCCGGAATGGGGAAATCGATGGTGCGTGGATCAGAGTTGGTATCAATCATGGCGAAAACAGGGATATTAAGCCTGTTGGCTTCGCGGACCGCAATGTACTCTTTATGAACATCTACCACGAACATAGCTGCAGGAAGACGGGTAAGATCAGCGATGGAACCCAGGTTCTTCTCAAGTTTGGCACGCTGACGGGTGATTTGAAGTCTTTCACGTTTTGAAAGGGTATCGAATGTACCATCAGTTGCCATTTTATCAATAGCCGACATCTTCTTTACCGCCTTTCTGATGGTCGGAAAGTTGGTGAGCATTCCACCGGGCCAACGCTCTGTTACGTAAGGCATGTTGATGGTTTTCACCTTCTCAGCTACAATATCTTTGGCTTGCTTCTTGGTTGCTACGAAGAGAATCTTACGTCCACTCTTGGCGATCTGCTTCATGGCGGATGCAGCCTCATTCAATTTTACTTCAGTCTTGTTGAGGTCAATGATATGGATCCCGTTCTTCTCCATAAATATATAAGGAGCCATGGCAGGATTCCACTTTCTTTTCAGGTGGCCAAAATGCACACCTGCATCCAATAATTCTTTAAAACTTGTTTCTGGCATTTTTTTAATTTTTGCTGGTCAACCCACAGGTAGCCCCATTCGGGAGTCCTGCCGGTTTCGCAATGATTAAATATAGAACTCTATTAACGTTTACTGAACTGGAATCTCTTCCTTGCTTTGGGCTGACCCGGTTTCTTCCGTTCCACCACTCGAGGATCCCTGGTTACAAAGCCTTCTGCCCTGAGGGCTGCTTTATGTTCGGGATTTATCTTGATCAATGCCCTGGAAATTGCAAGGCGAAGTGCTTCAGCCTGACCGGTCATACCTCCACCGTCAAGATTGACTTTGATGTCGTAGTTCTCTTTTACCTCAAGCAGGTTCAGAGGCTGCTCCACTACGTAATGAAGTTGTTTATCAGGGAAATATTCCTTGTAATCTCTGTTGTTTACGATAATCTGGCCTTTGCCTTCGCTCAAATACACCCTGGCAATGGCTGCTTTCCTTCTACCTATCGTATTGATAACTTCCATGGTAATTATTTAATGGTATTTAGGTCCAGTTTCTTGGGTTGCTGTGCTTCATGGGAGTGAGTTTCACCGACGAAGACATGCAGGTTATTAAAGATGGCATTTCCGAGTCTGCTCTTTGGAAGCATTCCCTTTACAGCTTTCTCAATAACGGCTTCAGGTTTCTTGGCGAGCAGCTGCTCAGGAGTTTCGGTACGCTGACCACCGGGATAACCTGTATGACGAATATATTGCTTGTCAGTCAGCTTCTTTCCGGTCAGTTTAATCTTTTCGGCATTAATGACGATCACATTATCACCACAATCCACGTGGGGAGTGAAACTTACCTTATGCTTTCCTCTGAGGATTATCGCTACCTTCGAAGCAAGACGTCCCAGTACTTCATCCTTCGCATCAACAACAAACCACTCTTTCTGAATGGTTGCTTTATTTGCTGAAACTGTTTTGTAACTTAATGTATTCACTTTTATACTGTTTTGTGCCTAATTTTGTGGTTCGCAAAAATACAATTAATTTCTTGAAAACAAGAAGATATCAACAATAAATTCATTGAATTTGTAAATGCCAGAAATTCAGACACATAGAATTAATCATAAAGGGATAAATTGCCCCTTGCAACACTCTACAAGAAAAGCCGGTTATATAGCATGAAGGAATAGATTTTAAAATGCCTGTTTTGCACAATAGAAAAGGAGCTAATCAGTTATTTATTCATAGGAGCGCTGTTCATTCATGCAACTAACCCGAAAACAACTACATGAGCAGGTGTATTTTTATACCCTGATTTTAATTGCTATTAGCCTGCCCCTTTCCATTTACACCACATCCATGTTCCAGATCATACTGGTACTGAATTGGATGGCTGAAGGAAGGTTTTTGGAGAAGTGGGAGAAATTCAAAAAGAACAGAGCCCTCTGGGCAGTACTTGCATTCTATCTGGTACACCTCATCGGGCTTCTCTGGTCGGACGACCTTGCGTATAGCATGAAGGACATGCGGGTTAAGTTACCACTCTTATTGCTTCCGGTGATTGTGGCCACATCCATGCCTTTATCAAAACAACAACTCCACCGTATATTGCTATTCTTTTCATTGGGAGTGTTTGCAGCCTCCATGGCTTCTGTGATAAAATTGGTGGGATGGTTGCCCGGAGAGGTGGAAGGATACAGGGATCTTTCACTCTTTATGAGTCACATCAGATTTTCCCTGATGATTGTTCTTGCACTGCTCATTATCGTCTATTTCCTTTTTGTATTGAGGAATTCCATTTCCAGGGCTGAAAGGATCTTTTATCTGGTTGGATTGATTTGGTTTCCCCTGTTTCTGGTATTGTTAAAGTCGCTTTCAGGGATAGTAATCGCAGGTTTCCTGGCATTTTTCATGCTTATGCGGAGGGTACTGGAGATCCGGGATACAGTTGTTCGATTCATGGTGTTCCTGCCGGTGACCATGATTCCTCTGTTTTCCATCATCTACCTGGGGCATGCCATAAACAAGTTCTACACATTTGACGAGCTGAAGATCGAGGAGCTGGATACCCATACCATGGAGGGGAATGCCTATAAGAACCATCCGGATCACAGGGAGGTGGAGAACGGACACTATATCTGGATCTATGTATGTGACCTGGAGATGGAAAGGGAATGGAACCACAGAAGTGAGATAGATTTTAACGGGCGCACCACCAACGGGAATAGCCTGCGGGGAACACTGATCCGTTTTCTGACATCCAAAGGGTTAAGAAAAGATGCTATCGGGATCAACCAGCTTTCCCCGGAAGAAATCAATGCTATTGAACGTGGTACAGCTAATCATATCTATATGCAACGCTTCCGGCTCTATCCACGCATATACGAGGTAATTTGGGAGATTGACCGGTACAGGATGGGATATGATCCCAATGAGAAATCGGTGGTACAGCGTTTCCTTTACCTGGATGCCGGGTGGAAAATTGCGAGGGAACACCTGGCTTTTGGAGTGGGGAACGGAGATGTGAAACAAGCATTTAGTGACTATTACGAATCCTGCGATTCTCCGCTGAAAGAGAAGTGGAGAAGGCGTGCTCATAATCAGTATTTGACCTTCCTTATCTCATTTGGTATTCCCGGAATGATCATTTGCTTGGCTGCACTGGTGGCCCCACTTTTCGTAGCTGGTCGTCAGCGCTCATTCCTGGCAATGGGATTTTTGATACTGGTACTGCTTTCCATGCTCAACGAAGATACCCTGGAGACTGCCGCAGGGGTTTCTTTTGTAGCATTCTTCTATACACTTTTTGTATTTGGTCCGGAGTATACCTGGCTCAAACGTAAACTGTTCAGCTCTGATGGGTAACCGGTTTGGAAGGGAGTTTTATCAACGGGATGTGCTTGAGGTGGCACCGCAACTGCTGGGTCAATATCTGGTAAGAGTCTTGCCCGATGGCACCCGGAACAGATATGTTATTTCAGAAACTGAAGCCTACAGGGGAGGAGAGGATAGGGCCTGTCATGCCAGTAAAGGAAGAACACCTCGTACAGAGGTGATGTTTGGCGAGGGTGGACATCTCTATATGTATTTGATTTACGGGATGTACTGGATGATGAATGTGGTGACCGGCATGGAGGATACGCCTCAGGCCGTACTCTTCAGGGGTATTCGGGAAGTCAGCGGCCCGGGTCGGCTCACCCGTTTGATTGGAGTGGACAGGGACTTCTATGGAGAGGACCTGGTAAATTCCGAACGTATATGGGTGGAAGAGAGCGGGATGCAGCCAGGCATTACCGCCGGTCCTCGTATTGGAATCGATTATGCAGGAGATCCCTGGAAGGATATGCCCTGGCGGTTTCTCATGAACCTTTAATTATTATATTTGCTTACTTTTTAATCACACTATACACACTGAATGCATGGAAAAGTACCGTTTGTATAACCTTGTCCTAGGATGGGGTGTATTCGTGGTCTCACTGATAGTCTACCTGCTTACTATGGAACCCACAGCCAGTTTCTGGGATTGTGGGGAATTTATTGCCACTGCCTATAAAATGGAGGTAGGTCATCCTCCGGGAGCTCCATTCTTTATGATTTTGGGCCGGTTCTTCACACTTTTTGCCGGAGGAGATGTAACCAAAGTGGCGGTCACCATGAATGTACTTTCTGCCATGTCCAGTGCATTTACGATCCTTTTCCTTTTCTGGACCCTTACGCACCTGGTGAAGAAGTTTTTCAATGCTGAAGAATACAACAGTCCGGCAGCTATGCTGACCATTTTTGGTTCGGCTCTGGTGGGTTCGCTGGCCTATACCTTTAGCGATTCATTCTGGTTCTCAGCTGTGGAAGCGGAGGTCTACTCCACATCGTCACTATTTACAGCTGTGGTATTCTGGGCCATCCTCAAGTGGGAGAACATAGCAGATGAACCTGGTGCCAACCGGTGGATTATTTTCATTGCCTACCTGATGGGTCTCTCCATCGGAGTGCACCTGTTGAACCTGCTTGCCATCCCGGCCCTCATACTGGTCTACTATTTCAGGAAATTTACGCCCACCGCAAAAGGTATTGTAGGAGCTATGGCCGTCTCTGTAGGCATTCTTGGTGTGATAAATTATATGCTTATTCCCGGATTGACTGCCATTGCCACAAAATTTGAGCTGATTTTTGTGAATGGCATGAACCTGCCATTCAATACAGGAACGATCATCTATGTGATATTGCTTTTCGGGGGGATTGTGTTTGGAATCTATTACACTCACAACAAGGGAAAGGTCATGTGGAACACGATCCTGGTGAGTTTATTTGTAATAGTCATCGGTTACTCCTCATATGCCATTATTGTGATCCGCTCTTCGGCCAATACTCCATTGGACGAAAGTAATCCCGATACGGTCTTTTCACTTTTGGATTACCTGAACCGTGAACAATACGGGGATAATCCCCTGGTTTATGGTGCCTTTTTCAATTCCAGACCCACAGGTATTGAAGATGGAAAGCCCAGTTACTATAAGGGTGAGGATGAGTACTACCCTGTAAATAAGAATCGGGAATACAAATATGACAGTGATGCGAAGGGTTTTTTCCCCAGGATGTGGAGCACCCAGGCCAGGCATGCCAATGAGTATATGTACTGGGGAAAAATAGACGAGGGAAAGCTCTATGATGTACGGCGGGATGAGCAGGGTAATCCAATTCCAAACCAGATGGGTGGTTATAGCTATGACAGGTCAAAACCCATCGGAATTCCTACCTTCGGGGAAAACCTCCGATTCTTCTTTCGCTATCAGGTAGGATATATGTACCTGCGATACTTTATGTGGAATTTTGCCGGAAGGCAGAACGATATTCAGGGTCACGGAGAACTGACCAAAGGGAACTGGATCAGCGGGATCAAGTTCATTGACCAGGCCCGGCTGGGTCCTCAACGAAGTCTGCCTGCTTCCATTGTCGATAACAAGGCTCATAATAGATACTATATGCTGCCCCTGTTGTTGGGACTTATTGGAGCATACTTTCATTATAAAAAGCACAACAAGGATTTCTGGGTAGTCTCCCTGTTGTTCGTGCTTACCGGGCTGGCCATTTTGGTTTACCTGAACCAGTACCCCATCCAACCCAGGGAGCGTGATTACGCTTATGCAGGATCTTTCTATGCCTTTGCTATCTGGATCGGTCTGGGTGTAGCTGCTTTGATCGAATGGGCATCAAAACGGGCGCGATCGGTGGCAATCACTTTGGGAGTTGTGCTGATATCCTTGTTGCTGGTGCCGGGCATCATGGCTAGGGAGAACTGGGACGACCATGACCGTTCACACCGGTACACTGCTCCGGCTTTTGCCCGTAACTTCCTCAATTCCTGTCTGCCCGGGGGCATCATGTTTACCAACGGAGACAATGATACATTCCCCTTATGGTATATTCAGGAGGTGGAAGGGGTACGCACCGATGTAAGGATCGTGAACCTGAGCTACCTGACAGCGGACTGGTACATCGAGCAGATGAAACAGAGGTTCTACGATTCCGAGTCTTTACCTATCAGCTGGACCAAGGATGATTATGTTCAGGGCAAGCGTGATTTTGCCTATCTGGTGGAATCGGCAGGAGTGCTGATCAAAGAGAAGTACGAAGCAAATAAGTCCAGGTATGAGAGCCAGGTAATGGACATCTATAGCAATGTGCTGGATGTACTGGAGGCCTCTCTGCTTCCTGTGAACCATACTAAGGATTACAATGCGATCAAGGCTCTGGAAAATAATATGGATCCTCTTCGCCTGTTTGGCTACATGCGTACGTTCAACTCAGAGGAGATTGCAGAGCGGATCAATCTGGATAAGGAGGCCATGAAGGCGGAGAGTGACCGCATGGAGCAGATGATCAAGGCGATCGATGGAGATTTTGCACCCCTGAAAGAGGCGATGGCATTCCTCATGACTGAGGATCCCCGTTTCAGGCAGGGTCAATATTTTATACCCGCTCGTAAATTTGTGATCCCTGCTGATTCGGCGAACATGCCCGACTGGGTAGTTCCTGAGGAGTTTAAAGGGAACATGGTGGAGCAGGTAAGCTTCTCCATCTCTGAAAATGTGCTCTATAAGAACCTGCTCACCGTAATGGAGCTGTTGGGGAGCAATAACTGGGAGCGTCCTATCTATTTCTCAACCACGGTCTCCTCGGAAAACTATCTGAACCTGGAAGATTACTTCATACGGGAAGGATTGGCCCTGAGGGTTGCTCCTGCTCGTTTCAGCAACTCAAGTTATCTGGGTAAAGTGAAGACCGATGAAATGTACCGGAAATTGATGGAGGAGTTTGACTGGGGCGGTATAGATACTCCGGGGATTTACATGGATGAGAATAACCTCAGGATGACCATCCACTACCGTTATGCATTTTCTGTACTGGCTGGCGCATTAAGGGATGAAGGTAAAATAGATAGTGCAAAAGCGGTATTGAATGAGTGCATGCTTCATATGCCGGAGGAGACTGTCCCCTATAATCCAGGCATCACTCCTATCATCCAGGGCTATTTTAGTGTGGGCGACACTGCTACTGCTCTTGCAATGGTAGATAAATATGAGAAGAAACTGGAGTCGGAACTGGATTATTATAAGGTATTGTCGACGAGCAATAAATTCAGGTTTAGCAAAACCGGGAATGATTTCCTGGCCGCAGTGAGGGACATCAATGCGTTGAGGAGTATGTGCCTGGGATTCGGGGAAATCGATGCGGCAAGGAGACTAGAAGAGAAACTCTCTATTTACGGACAGGATTATGAGCGCCTGTTCCGTTAGAACGTAAGTTGACACTATGCAGTTTGTCATCAGTGCTTAATCTTGGCAGATGTTTATAGTAAGACCTCCTTCCTTATTGACCCGTGCATTGCACAGGATGACCTGGGATCTCAGCGGAGAAGATGACCAACAGGAGGTCTATCTTACCTTTGACGATGGCCCTACCCCGGTAGTCACTCCATGGGTACTGGACCAATTGGATGAGGTCCAGGCTAAAGCCACATTCTTCTGTCTGGGGCGTAATGTGGATAAACATCCCGACCTCTATAAACAGATCCTGGTAACAGGACACTCTGTTGGAAACCACAGCTACAGCCACATGAAGGGATTCCGCTCCAGCATAAAACGCTACATGGATGATATACATCTGGCAAGTAATCTGATTGACTCAAAGCTTTTCCGCCCACCCTACGGCCGGATCCTGCCAGGCCAGGTAAAGGCAGTCATTCAGCAATACGATATCATCATGTGGGATGTGCTGAGCATCGATTATAACTCCGGATTGACCGGTGAACGCGTCCTTCAAAACGTCACCAACAACGTCAAACCAGGCTCCATCATAGTCTTCCATGATTCCGACAAAGCCTCAGATAACCTTTACTATGCCCTTCCCCGCACCCTGGAGTTCCTTCATGAGTCAGGCTATGCCATGAAGGCGATCCCCAGTGAGGGGTTGCCTAAACCGGACTATAGCATCAATTGAGCATATACCAGCAGTCCCACGAGGATCCACAAGGCCAATTCATGGCCCCAGGAATTCCGCTTTCTGTGGAAATAATAGGCGAGGATAAATGTAACGGGGAAAGTGAGATATGGGAGAGCTGTTGTATCAAGGCGAGTCACAAAATGGTAAAACAGAATACTAGCCAGAAACATAAAGAAAAGGGCCT
>CAZURA010000009.1:0-71854 GCA_964622985.1 uncultured Bacteroides sp.
TGTCCTTGGGAACATAAGCCGGATTGGGGACAGGGATCACCGTCTCCGTATCTTCTAGCCATGCTTCAAGAAGTGTAGGGAAAAAATCAATACTGCTGAACAGCGCATCGGTGGAGGTGCCCGGATCAATCTTTCCCTGCCAGGATACAATGGTCGGCACATGGCTCCATCCCTGGTCATCAGTAAGGATGAGAATGATATTGGGACTATCGGGTTTGACAGGATCTGCTGCCTCCAGCCATAGGGCTGACAACAGAGTCAGCGCGATGCCAATGAATAACTTGTTTTTCATAATCGATTCTTCGTTTATCTTCGCCAGCTTCACTTCCGGCAGGCGTTTTTTCATAGCTTATGACCCTGGAATGATCGCCCCGTTATCAACAAGCATTTTCTTTAACCCTTTCAGTGATACCTTCAGTGGAGTTGTTTTCTTTCGAACGGCCAGTGCCGCAGCTGCGCCTGCCGCCTGTCCCATGGCCATGCATGAAGCCTGAACGCGCAAACCGGAATTTGCCAGGCGGTCGCTTGAGACAGACCTTCCGGCAACAACAATATTGCTGCTTCCCTTTGGAATAAGTGCCGAAAGTGGAATAGTGGGTACCAATCCCCTGGTCAGAGGTTTTGGTTTAACGCCGTCTTTTGTATGCAAATCAACCGGGTAAAATGCATAGCAGATCGCATCATCAAATATACGTCCCGAGGTATAATCGTCGACCGTTATGATTGTTTCCCCCTCAATGCGGTAGCTTTCGCGGAAGCTCACCTCGGGCTGCAGATGCATCAGACGCCTGTTTTCTTCCCTCACTTTTGCCAGAACAGCTTTACGTCCGGTAAGGTTTGCTTCCGTGACGGTACGCGAATTTTCTGATATGGCCCCATGCACATAAATGCTGTTTAATAAGCCGGCCCCGGCACCATTGGGTCGACCGGGCTTATTTGCCTTGTCCACCTTAAACAGTATGGATCCGGGTTGAGTTTCCTCTTCCCGCATACGGGGAAGTCCCAACATACCAACAATTTCCGCACCTCCCGTGCAATCTACTATCTGCTTGCATTCGATGCGGCGCCGGGTTCCGAATCCCACGGATTCTATTTCCCAGCCACCGGCCGTTTTCGCTATGGAATGTGGAAATTCATAGTAGGCAATATCAACCCCGGCCTGTTCACATTTTTCCTCCGCAAGGATTGCATACAGAAACTGGTTTATCCGTACCTGGTTCATCCAATGACGGGGTGGTATTTTAGAAAAGTCAGGAAACGTTCCGCCATCCAGGAAAACACTTTCAGACACCAGCTCCCATCCGATACCGGCGATGATCTGCTTACCCCAGGCATCGAACAATCCGGGAAATGAAACCCCTCCAGTTGTGCCTGTTCCTCCGAGCTGACTTCCCCGTTCCAGGATGAGGGTTTTTGCACCTGCCCTGCCGGCCTGAATAGCAGCGATTGTACCGGCCGTTCCGCCTCCGACAACCAGGATATCTGTTTTGATCGTAGTTATCTCTGCGCCCGGTCTTCCCGCCGGATCCGCGGCCTTACTGACACCCGGCAATAAGCTCCCCAAAGTAGCACCACCAAGGGCCTTAAGCATGTTTCTCCTGATCATTTTAAATTCTGTTTAGCATTAATAAACGAAAATCCATCACCTGTGAACCCGGGATCTCCAGGGCCTTCAATGTCAATACTCCCTCCCCTTTTTCAAGATGGATGCTTCCCAAAGGCATTCTTTTGAAGTCTTTCACTAATGATCCGCCCCTGGGAGCTCTGTCATGTTCCATTCCGGTCAGGGGGGGATCGTGGGCTTCTGTGATCTTTCCGGTGAGCGTGCTCTGTGCGAAACTCAGCTCGAAAACGGATCCCACATCTTCGGCCGGACAGGTATAATAAAGCTCCACTTCATAATCCCCGCTTTCCAGCACCTCAGCCTCCCAGCATATGCTGTCGGTGATACTTATCCAGTTGGTGAAAAAGGAGCAATTGGGATGTTTACTGGATCGTAAGGGGTTCCCGAATGCCGTCCCATCTCTTGCCGGGATCTGGGTGAAGCTGAAATCGGGATGCCCGATGGGGAAGCTGCGGGTATCCTTTTCCGGGAGTTCCGAAAGGACCTCCCTCTCCCAATTCTCCTTTGCTAAGGCAAGCTCCTCTTTTATTTCGGGCTCATGATCCGAGATATCTGTATGCTGCCCCGGATCTTTGACCATGTCAAACAGTTGCCCTTCATGCCCCAATCTGTATTGCTGACTGCGAACACTTGTTCTGCCCGCACAGTGACTGAAGATCAGCCTCTCCTCCCAGTCCGGATCGTCTTCCATTATCAGGGGTTTGAGGCTCACCCCATCCAGGGCTTTTTCCGGCTTGTAATCAATGCCGGCCAGATCGCTCAGAGTGGGCAGCAGGTCTATAGCACCCGCAATCTGTGTGACGGTCTGCCCGGCTTCCAGTGTTCCCTCCCATTTTACGAACAGGGGCGAGCGCACCCCTCCCTCGTCGGTATCTCCTTTTTTTCCCTTCATGCCCCCGTTCCAGCGGTATGATGCAGGACCATTGTCGGTAAGGTACAGGATGATGGTATTTCCCGACAAGCCCAGTTCTTCAAGCTTATCGGTAATACGCCCCACATTCCAATCGATATTCTCACACATGGCCAGGGCAGCACGGGTAATCTGCACATGCTCCTTCCCGGGCTCGCGATGGACCATTGCCGGTTCCATGTTCTCAAATCTATTCCACCACCGGTCGGGAACCTGAAAGGGACCGTGTGGTGTGTTATAAGGCAGGTACAGAAGAAAAGGATGGTCTTTGTTCTCTTCCATGAAGGCGAGCCCGTGGTCGGTAAAATCGTCGATAATAAAACCCTCTCCCTGCACAATCTCCCCGTTATGTTCCAGCATGGGATCATAGTAATTGCCCCAATGACCCGAGCAGAAACCATAGTAATCGTCAAAGCCCCGGGCGTTGGGGTGGTATGGGGGCTGCATGCCATTGTGCCATTTGCCGTAGGCGGCAGTAGCATAACCGGCTTCCTTAAAAACCTTTGCTATGGTGGTTTCATCAAGGTCAAGTCGTTCCCTTCCCGTGGACGTGCCACTCACACCCCCGCGTACAAAGTACCTGCCGGTAAGCATCTCGGCGCGGGTGGCGGAGCAATAGGGTGAAACATAAAAACGGTCGAAACTTATGCCCGCTTCTGCCAGGTGATCGATATTCGGGGTACTGAGATTTGTATTCCCGCTGGCACTTAAATCGCCCCAGCCCTGGTCGTCGGCCAGAATAATGATCACATTGGGTTTTGATCCCTCTTCCTTCTTTGTACAGGAGCTCAGGAAAACAGCAAGGATAATCAGGGTAATTGATTTTTGAATGGTCATGTCCGGATTCTAAGTTCACAATAAAACTAGAACAAAGGCCAGGCATTCGTTTACCATCACCATTCAAATCCTTGACAGAATCATTCGCTTATGATGGAATCATTCGCTTAAGATGGAAAATGCCGAAACAGGTCCAGCGCTATCTGACTATGCATTACCAGTATCAATCTGGCAGACGCCGTCTGCCGAATCTAAAAAAAGGCCTGAAGCATCTTTCTCTCACATCATTGAGCTGGCCGGGGAAGATGATTTTTAATAAATTTAGTTCTTGCAGATTGCCAACGCAGATCTCCCTTCAAGCCCGTGTCGTTTGAGTCTATAAGCCAATTCATTAATATATTCCTCAGCTCTGTTTTTTTGTCAGTATAATCAAGGTGTTCAGCCAAATTCTCAATATCTGTTTTGGTGCCGTATTCATAGTTTAATTCACCTGAATTTCTATAATTCTCTTTCAATCTCTTCCAGTGATTTCCCCTTCGTTTCAGGAAGATACTTCCGTATAAAAATGAAGCCGGCCACACAAATGATTCCAAAAGTCCAGAATGTACCTGAAGCTCCGGCCCATTTATTCAGAACCGGGAATGCGTAGGTTATTGCAAAACAAGCACTCCAGAGTGCCATTGTTGCGATAGACATGGCCAGGCCACGGACTTTATTCGGAAATATCTCGGAAAGTACCACCCAGGTAGTTGGTGCAAGCGTCATGGCATAAAGCGAAATTCCGATCAGGACACTGGCCAGCATGATAAATCCTTTCAATTCGAGGTGGTAGAACATCCCGAAAAACAGGTAGATGATACTGAGACCACCCAAACCCAGCAACAGTAAAAACCGTCGTCCCCACCGGTCGATAACCGCCATGCCCACCAGGGTGAATAGCAGGTTAACGCTTCCCGTGGCCACAATATTCAATAGCATATCGTTAATATCATATCCGGCCTGGGTGAAAATTTCATCCGCATAGTTGAATATCACATTTATTCCACACCACTGTTGAAGGATCGCCAGAACCACCCCGATAAACACAATGCGTTTGATTTTTGGAGCTTTCAAATCCTTAAAATCAATCTTTGCTGTTTCTTCTCCAAGTGTTTCTTTGATGGATTGATAGCTTGTTTTAGCATATTCCTTACCCCCGATCTTCGCCAGGATTTCGGTGGCCTTTATACCCTTATTGGCTTTTACCAGCCAGCGCGGACTTTCGGGTATAAAAAATGCCAAAAGGAAGAAAAGCCCGGCAAAAAAGGTTTCGGCCCAGAACATCCAGCGCCAGGCGTACTGGCCATTCCACGACTCCAGGATCTGTGCATCGGTAAACCCGGCAGGGACATCCCGAGCAATGGCCCAGTTAATGATCTGTGCCAGTAAAATCCCAATTACGATGGTAAGCTGGTTGATGGCCACGAATCTTCCCCGCATTTTTGCCGGTGAAACCTCGGCAATGTATATGGGTGAAAGAACAGAGGCCATCCCGATCCCTAAACCGCCCATAATCCGCCAGATAATAAAAAAAGCCAGGTTGTTTGACGCACCGGTCCCTATGGCCGAAAGGGTGAATAAGGCCGCCGCAAAAATCAAGGGTTTCTTTCTGCCCAGTATATCAGATACTGTACCGGCTGAAATCGCTCCAAGCAGACAGCCCAGCAGAGCGCTGCTCATCACCCAACCCTGAAGGGATGGCATTTCTCTGATATCAAAGAATACTTCGTAAAAACGCTTTGCCCCTCCAATGACCACCCAGTCGTAACCAAAAAGCAAGCCGCCCAGGGCAGAGATTAATACAATAAAAGTTATGTATTTGTAATTAAAAGAGACTCTCATGTTGATTATTAAGGTTTTGCATTAATCATTTCAAGATGAATACGCCCCTCTATTCTATCCCCTGCTTTTAAAGGCTTGTCCCAGTGCTTTGCGTGGCTGCGGAAGAATTTTTCAGCACCGGGGTTATCGTATTCGGCAACAAGAAGGAATACCGCCTTCTGATCAAACCAGCTACGGATATGTTGCAGTCCGCCGGATTGGATCACCATTCCGCCTTCCCTGTCATTTACGAGCGATGCCTGCAGGACATTCCTTTTGGTGGAGCGGAAATCGTTGGAACCGTATTTGGTCTGATCCTGGCTCCAGGGCCAGGCAGGTTTGGCCTGGGGACCAGCCAGACCGCTGCTTACATGATCAAAAAAACAGGACGCCACTCCTTCGCTTCTCCCGATGTGATCCTCTGGATAGATCGACCACAATCCCTTTCTTTTCCATTTCAGCTCCTGCAGGTCTTCCGCAAGCCTGAAGGCCATGCCCCACTGACGCGGGTTGATTTCTTCCCGTAGGGAATAGCTGTAATCGATTTTGATTTTTCCATTTGCATGGATATGAATGTTCAAGTTTCCTACGGCCTCATCGTAAGATTCCGAAATGGCTATGCGCATCTCCGAAGCGGATCGCTCCACCGAAATTTGCTCGATTTTCCTGTTTGCGGCATGGGGAGAGAAGATGCTAAACCCGGGCGTCTTTCTGGTCATTTGCACTCCGTAGCCTTTACCGTTGAACGGAATGAGCATCAGGCACGGGAATCCCTCCATGATATCGTTTCCGTGCCTATCGGCAATGCTCAGGCCGGTGGCGGAGACCCGGATTTTCATTTCCGGACTCTCCCCGCTGATAAGTCCCTTGTTCTCCTGCCAGCTGAATACGACCTCCTGCTCCTTCTCCCATTCCACGTCGGGCATGGAAAGGTCGAAACTGTACTGATCCAGGGGAACATCGCTATCCCTGAATACCTCAATGCGCAAACGGTCCGTATCTGCACGGGTAAATGGTAACACCAGCACTTCGCTTTCACCCGGACCTGCCGAAGCTCTCAAGATCCCTTCTTCCCCCTGCCTGCTCCATTGGATGCTGCATTCGCTCAAATCAGTATATAGGAAACGGTTTCCAACTTCCAGCCGGGCACTGTCCTGCGGCTCCCCGGGCAGCAGCCTGATCCTTACGGGTGAATACACTTTTTTCATGTGCCAGAACTCGGGCTTCCTGCGCCGCCAGCCGTCAAGGGGGCCCCAGGTGCCATAGCCCACGGCTTCCCCCGAGGGCAGGAAAAAGGAGTCGTCGATACCCGCCCAGAGCGCTCCCCCCAGGATGGCGGGGACTCCAATCATCTTTTCCCACATCATCATAAATCCACGCCCCCAGGCATCGCGCAGGCCGGGATCGGTCATGAGTTCAAAGCGATTGTAGGCGTTCAGGTGACAGTATTCATCAAAGAGCACCGGACGCTCGGAGTCTTTGTATGTGTGCACCAGGTCGGGTCCGGGGTAATGGTCATTTTCCAGTTCCAGATAGCCTTCATCCCTTTTCGGCACATAGTGGCTGAATGTGCGGGGACGTGAAGGATCTGCCTTTTTCACCAGGTCGGCCGATTCCCGGTACAACTCACTGAAATGTTCAGATTCATTGGCCAGGGACCACAGGATGATGGAAGGGTGGGATTTATCGCGCTCAATCATTTCCAGGGTGGGTTGCAGGATGGCTTCAAAGTAATTCCCGTTTCTTACCCGGTCCTTTCTTCCCCAGCAGAAAGGTGCTTCTTCTTCCACGAACATACCCAGCTCGTCGCAGGCTTCCAGCAGGGCTTCATCCGGTGGATAATGGGAAGTGCGGATGTAGTTCACATTGCCCTCTTTAAAGAGCTTCACATCTTCGTACCATTGGGTTCCGGTTAGTGAACGGCCGCGCAGCGGATCCACTTCGTGCCTGTTGACTCCCTTTAATTTGATAAGCCGGTTATTTACGAAAACCTGCTTGCCCCGCACGTCAACCTGCCTGAAACCAAATCTTCTTTTCAGCGTTTTCAGCTCCCGGCCATCGATGCTTACCTTACATACCAGGTGGTAAAGATTCGGGTGTTCACAGTCCCATTTCAGGGGATTCACCACATGGAATGTTGTGGTGAATTTTTGTTTTACTCCTTTACCCAGCTCCAGTTGCTGGGTTTCTTCTCCCTGAACTGCCACGGTGTTTCCCTGTGAGTCCTTTAACTCAAATTGAAGGCTTACCTGCTGTTTTTTTGATGACTGATTAGCCATGGTTATTTCGACATTCAAATCGGCATCTTCGTAATTCTCGTCGAACCGGGTATTCACATGAAAAGAAGCAAGGTTGACATCCGGGAGTGCCAGTAAAGAAATGGAACGGGAGATCCCCCCCAGGGGGTGAACGGCATATCGCGAAGCGCTTGATAGGGTATCTGCAAGACTTTCGCTTTTTACCTCAAGGGCAATGGTATTCTTCCCTGGACGGATGCTTCCCGTTACATCGAGTTCAAATGGAGTGAATCCACCCAGGTGGGAACCGGCTTCTTTACCATTTACCCAGATATGACAATCGCTGTAAACCGCCTCACATCTAAGTATTACGCGATATCCCTTCCATGATCCCGGGACCTCAAAGGTTCTGAAATACCCTGCAGACGTGCCGGTTTCCACGTGATAGCCCTGCATGACCCACTCACCGGGGACTTCAATGTCGCCCCAGTTCTGAATCTCCTTTTTCTTGTAAAATCCCTGTTCTGGAGCTGCCGAAAAGCGCCAGTTCCCGTCCAGGCTGAGGATGTGCCTGTCCAGGCCGGCCACCTTCTCGGGGATGGGGGACCAGCGGATATTTTCAATCTGGCTTTTATGGTATTTATATTGCCCCTGTGCAGATGAAATACACAGCACGATCAGGACCAAACAACATATCTTTCGTTTCATAATAGCAAGAAGTTTTACCAGAACACGATATAAATCGCAGAGAAAAGTACAATAATTATGATGGAAAGCAGATTAAACACCCGGTCGGTGCGAAAGATATTTCGGCTGATTTCCAGCCCCTTCCCCTCTTTTTTGTCCAATAGTGAAATGATAACAATCACCAGGGAGATGATCAGGAATGAGACAATCATCTGGTCCAGGAAGGGCATTTCAGGGATCAGGAATTTAAGGGCCGCCGAAACGGGGATGGAAAGGATCGTAGCCCAGAGAGCTGCTGTGGATGTGGTTCTTTTCCAGAACATCCCGAAAACGAAAATGGCTGTTACCCCCGGACTGATCATCCCCGTATACTCCTGAATAAACTGAAAGGCCTGGTCGATGCTGCCAAGCAAAGGGGCAACAAGCACTGCAATGGCCATGGCCAGCACCCCTGAAATCCGTCCAGCTGCTACCAGCTGCTTTTCCGACGCTTTCGGATTTATCCAGGGTTTGTACAGGTCCATGGTAAAAATGGTGGAGGTGCTGTTAATAATGGCACTGAAGGACGAAACGATGGCAGCAATCAGGGCAGCAAACAGGAGTCCTTTAATGCCTGCAGGAACAATGTTTTCAAGAATCCATGGATAGGCCTCATCGGGCTTGGCTATATCGGCAGAAAGCTGGAAGGCCACTATGCCGGGGATGACCACCACAAAGGGCAGGATCATTTTAAGGTACCCTGCAAACACCATCCCCTTTTGAGCCTCCCGCAGGCTTTTGGCGCCAAATGCTTTTTGTATGATGTACTGGTTGGCTCCGAAATAGTAGATGCCGGCTATCCAGATCCCCCCGAATACAGCGCGGATCCCAGGGAGGTAAAAATAGTTTGGATCTGATTTCTTTAGAATCATGTGAAACTTTTCAGGAATTTCGGTAAACATGGTACTAAAACCATTGAGAATCCCCGTATTCCCACCCACATGGTTTACAGCAAAATAGGTGGTAAGCAGTCCCCCGGCCAGTAAGAAAAAGACCTGTATGATGTCTGTGCTGGCAATGGCTTTTAAACCGTTTACAATGGTGTATAGCAGGGAGAAAACGGCCAGCCCGATAACTCCGTAAACCAGTTTGATCCCGAAGATTGATTTCAGAACCAGTGCACCCAGGTATAAAATGGAGGTGAGGTTGACAAATAAGAAGAGGCTCAGCCAGAAAATGGCAAGTATGGTTTTTATTCGCTTGTCGTAACGAAGTTCCAGGAACTGCGGCATGGTGAATATTTTCTTCTCAATGAAAACGGGGAGAAAATATTTGGCTACCACAATTAATATGATAGCGGCAATCCATTCGTAAGTGGCTATTCCCAGGCCGATGGCAAATCCTGAACCCGACATGCCGATAAACTGTTCTGCCGAGATATTGGCGGCGATAATGGAACTCCCCACCAGGAACCAGGGAAGGGATTTGCTTGCAAAGAAATAATCGGCACTGCTGCGCTCTTTATTTTTCGAGCGCGCAAGCCAGTTGCCAACCACGATGATTACAAAGCCGTAGAGAATGAATATGAGGATGTCGAGCCTGCCCATTACTTGCGATCTCCCTCAAATTGTTTGATTCCATCCTTGATGGCGGTAAGGTTTTCCCATGGAACTTCGGGTTCCACAATATGGGTGGGACCGATGACAATCCCGCCTTTTTCCCCGCACCTGTTCAGCCTGGAAAGGGTGGTTTCCCTTACCTGCTCTCTGGTCCCGAAGGGCAGTAGTTCCTGCGTTCCAAGGGTTCCCCAGAAGGACAAGCGCTCGCCATAGAGATCGTGTACCTCATCAAAACTCATACATTCGGGCTGAACGGGGTTCAGGATATCAACCCCCACCTCGATGAGCTGTTCGATAAAGGGATTGATCTGTCCGCAGGAATGATAGAAAATCAGAATACCAGGGTTCACCTCCCTGGCTGCCCTGATTACCTTCTCCAGGCGAGGCTTCAGCCAGGTCTCCCACAAACCCACATCAATCATTATCGAATTCTGTGTGCCAATATCGTCGCCCAGGGATAAAATGTCCACACCCGCTTCTGCATAGCATCTGGCCTTCGAAACTGAAAACTGAGTGATCAAATCCAGCAGGGCCATGGCCTTTTCGTCCCCCATCATCATGTCGATCATCAACTCTTCCATGGAGCGCAAATACCATGAGGCTTCCCATATGGTCATCTGCATAAAGGCAAAGGATGCCAATCCCTTTCCATGCAGGCCTCTCACTTTCTCTTTGAGATTCTCCAGTTCTCCTTCCGGTACGCCAGGATAGGGATAATCAAGAATTTCATTAAGATCTGCGCCTTTAAGGGGGTGGTGCATCCGTGTCATATGAAAGGCTGCCTCCGATCCTTTGGAATGGCCAATACCATATTCATCGAAAACAGTGCTCTCAGGAAGCGATTCTCTTTTAAACAGCTCGGTGCCTGAAGTAAAGTTCCGTTGCACATTCATTTCAAAGGAACGATGGCACAATCCAAAATGTGTTTGATAATCGGTGTGGCCAAATCTCTTCCGAAAGTTCTCGATTTGCGATTCGCACAGAACGTAATCGACAGCTACACTTTCAAACCCTTCTCTTCGAAGCGTTTTTAGAATATTTTCCCTGGGTGTCAAATTCAATGGCTTGTATGATTATTCACCTGCTAAAGTATCTGTTTCTTCCCCCTGGGGATTTAATTTACCGGAACAATAAACCCGCCAGAATTATACTTTCCGGAACATCTCTTTCACATAAGCAAGTGGTGTCATTCCGGTTTTGTTTAAGAATACTTTTGAGAAATACTGCGGGGAGCTATAACCCGAGAGATATGCTACTTCGCTCACTGAATATTCTCTCATATTCAGCAGTTCCACAGCCTTTTCAATTCTCAGCTTGTTCACATAGGAGCTAATGTTGGTATTCAGTTCCTGCCGGAACAGGCGTCTCATATACCCGGACGAAACTGAACATCTCTCTGCCAGCTCCTCAGCGGAGAACTCAGTGTTAAAGTTTTTCGAAATGAAATCCAGGGCATTTGAGAGCACAGGAGAGGCGGAGATCAACTCTATTTTCCGGGACTGTTCAATGATGCGCCTTTTAATTAAAAGATACAGCTCTTTAAAATACAAAGACAAAAGCTCATCCTTCAACTCTCTGTGTCCATTGACCTCGTGGTAGATCTGCTCCAGGCAGCGATAGATGTATGTGGCATCGATAAACTTGCTGTAACCTGCAAAACTATGGAGTATATCTGGCCGGGCTTCTGCGGATTTGAACAGCTGTTCCTGAAACTCAATTTGAAGCAGTTTTACATGTTGCCTGGCAAGGAACAGGTGTGAAACCTCAGGGTACAGCACGATGCAATCACCCTTTCCAAAGAGCGCTATTTCATTGCCAATACTGAATAGAGCTTTTCCGGAGATGATGTAATTAACCTCCAGGCGCGAATGCTTGTGAGGTCCGAACTCAAAGCCTTTCGGAAATTCCTTGATCCTGCATATTTCTATTAATTCAGCTGCCACCATTCCCGGAAAAGAAGCTAAGGTAAAAAAAATGGTAAATCCTTAAAAGAATCATTCGCTTGCGCTTCAATCATCTTTTGCAAGATCCATCAGGATCAGGCCATCTTCGGGAATCACTCTTAATCCTTCATCTTTTTGCTACAGAATTAGGTGGCGTTACATGGTAATTGTAGCATTTTTCTTCGACTATAATCGAAATTTATATACCTTTACGCATATTCTTAGATTATGATTGAACGAAAAAGATATTTGAATGCAATCGATCCTTTTATTGACAAGCCGGTAATAAAGGCTATTACTGGCATAAGGCGATGCGGTAAAAGTACTTTGCTTCACCAGATCATAAAGTTGCTTATCAAAAGAGGGGTTTCAAAAAAGCAGATTATCTACATAAACAAAGAGCTATTTGAGTTTGATGAGATCAAAGACTATGTAAGTCTGCATGATCATATTACAAAAGAGAAGAGTCCGGATTACAAAAAGGCTTTCATCTTTATTGATGAGGTACAGGAAATTGAATCCTGGGAAAAGGCTGTAAACTCACTGTTGACAGAGAATAACTATGATATCTATATTTCGGGATCAAATGCCCGATTGCTTTCATCAGAATTAGCAACATTATTGTCAGGCAGGTACGTAGAATTTAAAATGCATACGCTTCTATATTCCGAGTTTAAGGAATTATTGCATTCAAAAAACCAAACTACAGGTACAGGCGATTTTGACCTTTTTCTTAAATATGGAGGCTTCCCAGGTATTCACCATTTAGAACTGAACGATGCAGTAGTAAGACAATACCTGCAATCTGTTTACAACACTGTGCTTTTACGTGATATTGTAGTACGCAATAATATCAGGGATGCTGCTATGCTTGATTCCGTAACAAAATATCTAATTGACAACTGTGGTAATATAACTTCCGCAAAAAGCATTAGCCAATACATGAAATCGCAACAACGAAGGATTTCAGTCGATACGGTCCTGAACTACATCCATTACTCCTGTAACGCAATGGTATTCGAACAACTTAAAAGATACGATATCAAAGGGAAACGACATTTGGAAACTCACGAAAAGTATTTCCTTAGCGATATAGGATTCCGGTATGCAACAATAGGATACTCCCCCCAGGCAATCTCAGGCCAATTGGAAAACATAATACTTCTTGAGCTGATGGCCAGAGGTTATAAAGTATCAATAGGAAAGCTTGGCTACAAGGAAGTCGATTTTATTGCGGAACAGGGAGCAGAAAAAATCTACATTCAAGTATGTACAAATCTGACAGACGAAAAGGTTATACATAGGGAATATTCCTCCCTGGAAGAGATCAAAGACCATTTTCCGAAAATGGTACTTTCTCTGGACAAAGGATTTGAAACCTCCAGAAAAGGAATACAATGGATGAATATCGAGGATTTTCTTATGAACGAATTGAAATAACCAGGTATCATTTTACCAGTATCAATTTGGCAGAAGCCGTCTGCTGAATCTAATAAAAGGCCTGAAGCATCTTTCTCTCACATCATTGAGCTGGCCGGGGAAGATGATTTTTAATAAATTTAGTTTTTGCAGATTGCCAACGCAGATCATCATTCAATTCCTTGACAGAATCATTCCAGTGCGCTTCAATCATTTTTTGCAAGATCCAACAGGATCAGGCCATCTTCGGGAATCACTCTTAATCCTTCTTCCTGTTGGGTGAGGAAAGTCCCGGACTGAAGGGCAAGCGAATAGTCAAATCCTTCATAAGTGCAGTTTATGCTATTGTTATTGATCTGGGTAAATGGAAGTTTTTTACCGGGATCACAGGATAAGTCCAGGAACCAGTTTTCCAGCTGTTTCCCTGAGGCTGCCAGGCTGATGGAGCTTTCATTAAACACCATTATAATCTCACCTTCCAATTCATGTAAAGGCCAGGTCACAGTCAGTTCCCCATCCACGCTTTCATCAACAAGGAGATCTCCACCTTTGATCTCCAACACCGTGTTTTTCTGAACAGCCTTGAATCTCAAGCCTGCAACATGTGCTGCAGAGCTCCAGTTAAATCCATCCACAAAAGGGAGTGTATGAAAGAAGCATTGCGTGGAGGTGCCTTTCCGGGTCAGGTAAGCGGAGCTTAGGTCCTCATCAAACAAATGGATATCCCTGAAACGCAGGGTTCCCTTTTCCCACAGGAGATTGGCCCGGTAATAGCGGCTGTTGAACCATACCGATTTAAGATCCTTTTCCGAATGATCCTTCAAAGCTGTAACTGAAGTGGGCGGTGTTACAGGATAATTTTCCCTGAACCAGGCACCGGATTCAGCGAGAGTCTCAACCCTGAGCTTGCCCTCGTCGCGCAGGGCTGCAATTGTTGGCATTTGTATCTTATATCCCTGGCCCATCCTTTTCCAGGTAAAAGAGTTCTCCTGACCGGTTTGAGTATAGGCATATTCCATACAGGCGCCTTCCATGAATTCATTAAAATACCATGCACACCATGCAGAATCGCCCCCTCCTAACTCATAGACGGGTTCAAGAGAGACCACCTTTTGCCTGTCCCCTCCCAGACCGCTGTCATACTGATGAATAGGGTCACTTCCAAGCATCCTGAAGATGGGAACCGGTATCTGGTTTTCGGGATTTTGTGCGGGCATATAGGCATTTTTCCTGCTGGGGTAATAGGCCTGGTTCCAGTAGCCACCCCACATGGTGTAGCCATCCGTCCCAATTTGATCTTTACAGTTACAGGAGGCTATAATTCCATATTTTTCATGCATGTAGTTCAGGGTATGGGCATCAATGAACCATGAACCTGCCGATTTGGGATAATAGCCGAATATTTGCTTAAAACGGGCCATGTAGGTATCCACAAGCATCACTCTTTCCTCCGGTGTATACCCGGTTGCAAAGCCCACATCGGCATGCCAGTCCCAGGGGTACCTGCCACGCCAGGTATAGCCGCTATGCTCCACAAGAGCCTGCGGGATCTCCCACCAGGCCCCGATCTCAAACTGGTCGGGGGGTAAATCAAGCAGCAATTCCTGATACCTGGGATCAATCAGGGCATCGTACTGTAGCAGAAATGATCCCTTCAGGTCATATTTTTTCATCATTTTCACCTGCTCTTCGACCGTCTCGAAGAGCACATCTTCAGTGACCCAGTCGTACCTGGGTTCACACTGGCGGATGAAATTTACAATGTTTACAATCTTTGGTTTTTCGCCGTCATCGTCAGCTGTGACCTGATCTGATGTTCCTGTCACACAGGAGTTCCCCAATAAAAACAGCAGGCAAACTACCGGAAGTATAAGCTTGTTTCTTCTAATCATTTTGAAGGTGTTTAATGAGAACCGGACCGAGCAGGCCGGAGGGCTGCAATGGTGAATCCGCTTTCCAGCTATTATAAAGTGCATAGGTGTATCGATCCTCAGGACGGGGAACACTGCCATTCAGCCATTCGGGAAGAAAGTGTGAATTCCCTCCCTTATCGTATTCTACGCTTCCATCAAACTTTTCATCACCGATCAGCCTGTTCACCCACAGGTTGACCACCTCAATCTCAAGCGTATTTTCACCTTGCTCCGGCTCAATTTTCATATGCCAGGGTGCGCACCAGACCGTACCGAGCTTTTTGCCGTTCAGGGTCACATTTGCCAGATTCTTTACCGTCCCGAGATCCAGCACATACTTTTGCCCTTCCTGAACCTCCTGCATCGTAAATGTTTTCACATAGCTTGCCCGTCCCGAATAGTATTTGATGCCATCGTTGGCGTGTTTTGACCAATCGGTTAATTCGGGAAATGTAATCTTAGCAGGTCCGCCCCATTCCGGATAAAAGCTGACATCCCATGATCCATCCAGTTCGAGCAATGTCCTGTATTCGGCAAAGTTTCCTCCGGATGAGGAATCTTTCTGCGGCTCGTTGGTAAAATAGATAAACCCGGACTGACGCGGAGCAAACTGGAGTTTTACATTCACGCGTCCTTCTGACTTTTCAAAATCGGTCAGCATCCTGCCAGTGCCGGTAACCGGATCAAACCATCGGGGGCTTGTTCCTTTCGTCCGGAACGAGAACTCACTTGTTTCGCCCTGGTCGGCCGGGTTCATAACAAAGAATAGATCTCCTTCGGGCAACTGTCACTGGATCCAGCGCCAGCCCTCGTGATCTCCCTGATATCCGCTTATCAACGGACTGCTGACAGCAGCAGGAATTTCCAGATAATCCAAAGTTTCTTCCAGCGTTCTCCCCCACAATACTCTCCCCTTACCATACTCGTTTTCCTTCGACATGTGCCCGTCACAATCCCCCCAGATCTCTTCCGCCGCTTTTTTCACATAGGCATCGGCTCCGGGCTGTGCTTTCTGGCTCGGGGATAGTTCCGGCCGGGGTGCCATTACCGTTGCGCCTGCGGCAACCAGTTCGCCGATCCGCTTTAGGAGCGCGGGGGTCATCGCATCGGACTCGTTCGGAACCACCAGCAATTTATAGGTGATACCTCCGGGGGTGGTCAGCAAGCCGTCTTTCTCCGTTATGCGGTGGAGCAGCACATTCAGATCGCCAATATCACAATCGTAGCCCTTAGGCAGCCGGTATTCGGGTTCCGGATGAACCTTATCGAACATATAGTTTTTAGGCGCACCTTCGCCGTAATAAAAAAGGACATCCGCAACAAAACGCCCCTGCTGGAGCATATGGCTGCAGCGGCTGAGATAGGTGCTGAATGCAGGCATTTCCGGCCACCAGGTGTGTCCACGGTTAAAGTGGGTACCGGCCCTGCCCAGGGTCAGCCCGGGTTTAACCGCATCACCGAAGGGCTGAGCGTTATAAACATGGTAGGAAAAGTGGTTCACTCCCCCGCAAAGGAATTTATCCGCCCAGGTCTTCAGATACGAAAAAGCACTCTCCCATCGTGATCCGGGTCCTGCCACATCGGTGAATGCCTCCACCGAAACTACGGGCTTATCATATAAATGGGCCGGACTGGATGCCAGTTTTGTTCCGAAATAATCCTGGTGCTCGGCCATGGGCAGATCTGAGGCAGCTGCACTTGCCACACTGTTGAGTGTCCCGTTATTACCATAGGGCTCTATGGAGAACTCCTTCCCTGCAGCATGACACAGGTCCCTGAAATGCTCATAATAGTTCTCCGTGAACATATCACAGACCGTCTGACGGAAATCCCACAGAAACCGTTCCGAGCTCAGATCAGAATCAACCACACGACCAATCAGCACCGGAAGGTATAGTGTGATGTCGTAGCCGTTTCTCCTGCGAAATTCTTCCTTCATCTTCGGGGTCCAGTTCTGTGATCCAGCTTCGTAACTGTCGATATGAACGGTATTAAACAACTCCCTAGTTTCCGGATCATCCAGCCAGGGCTGAATCGCCTGCCTCCAATGCGCATCCATGGATTCTTTGCTTAGCTTATCGTTTTCCAGACCCTGAGCCCCGCTCCCCGCCGGACGGATCTCAGAACCGGTGGGCGTATGGCCGAAACGCAGGATCGTCCAGTTTCCATTGGGGACTTCCCAGTTAAGCTCACCCCTGATACTCATCTTGGAGCTAATATCAATAATGCTTTCTTTGCGGATTACTTCAGATGCCTGAGCCGGGTTTTCAGAAATACTGAGCTTCGAAACCTTCATCAGATCGATAAATGAGAAAAATGACTTCATGGTCCAATTCTCAATGCGATAACCATCACTCAGTTTGAGCTCGTCCAGAGGCAGATCTCGTTCGCCTGAGAGAACGATACGCCAGTACCGGGCCGGTTTTGCAGTAAAATTAATATCAAGGGGTGTATACCCCATGAGCATGAACGGCCTGACAGAAACCCAGTTTTCTCCATCGTCTGAACGCTGAATGCTTCCTGTTGCCAGAATTCCCTTATAAATCCACGGTGTTCGATATGCCGGATAGAGACGAAAGGAACGGGCGGCAAAGGGCTCATCGTATCTCAAGGTAATATGACGGCTTTTCTCTCCTGTTGATCGCAGTAATGCTACATCAGGACGACTCTGCTTAAAATCATAACAATAGCTGCTAAAACCGATGGAAGGGATCGGATCATTGGATAGCTTCTGTGGATCGAAATCGGGCACGTCCGAGCTAATCACCGGCACCGGATCCGGTTGTTCTTCCTCTTCGGGTGTGGGAAAGGCGATCACAGCAATCTCGCGATAGCTGTCCAGGTTGATCCGCGGAGAAGGCAAAGTCCCCTTGAAGCGCTTCCCGCCCTTGACTTTCAGTTCGCTCCAGGTGATCCGCTGCATAGCTAATTCAGGGCTAATTCCCGGGCCGCCTGTCGAAGACCAGCCTTCCATCGAGTTGTAGAGATTCACTGTCATCCCCAGCTCGTTTGCCTTTTTCAGTGCGTGTTTCATTAGCCTCCTCCACTCAGGGCTGAGCACCCGGACCGGTTCCATAGCCGGACTGGGATCAATAAACACGTGCTTAATATTGAAAAGCATCACATTTCCGATCCCTGCCTCTTTCATTGCCTCCAGATCGGCATCAATGCCTTCCTCTGTCACATAACCATTCAGCCAGTACCAGAATATTCCGGGACGCGAAGAATCGGGCGGGTGCTTAAATTGAGTTTCTAGCTTGTCTATATCCTGGGCATTGACCAAGGTAAACTGAGTCAGAAGAACCGAGAATACAAGTACCTTGCACCATGAGAGGATTCGTTGTTTCATTTTTTATTCTGAATTAGCATCCATACCGGCATCAGACCACACCAGCGGAATTCCGGCTTTGGCAATCTTTGCCTGAAGTTCCTGTATGTTAATATCCTGTATCTTTGATTCCTCCGAAACCGCCAGCGCAGCAGCCATGCCCGAGACTTCTCCAAGGTGCATCCAGGTAGGCTCAAGGCGAATGGCGGCAAATGCCACGTTGCTGGCCGAAACGCAAACGGGTACAAGCAGGTTGCAGCATTCCTCGGCCATGGGGGTGAGGGCGCGATACGGGATGTCAAACCTCATTCCGTCCTGCCACATGCGCCCTTCGTTGACGAAGTGGTCCCTGTCCACAGCGTATCTTGTCACGTGATGTGAATCAATGAAATGGGAGCCGATATGGACCACATCTTCCTTCTTGCGGTTCTCCGTGACGTCTGAAAGCGTCAGGATGTAAGGACCTTTCATGCGTCTTGCGGCCCGGATGTACAGGTACCACGGCCAGTGGTTGTTGTCCGTCCATTCGTCCTTGCAAAAACCATAGGACGCCATATCACTTCTCATATCCTCCGGAACACGTTCATCGCTCTTCAAAAACCAGAGCATGCCGTGGGTGTAGTCACGGTATTGTTGATGGATCCTTTCTCTCTCTTCAAAGGAAGCTTCAGCCCAGGCAGTCTGGGCACCGGGAATGCTCATGGAGACATAGGAAAACTGTTTGTTGTTGCATTCCCGCTTGGGAGAGCCGGGTATATCGTAGAGGGCAATGATCTGCTTGATATCGTTGAGATACCCGGCCTGGATGCAGCGGGCCAGCAATTCATGCTGCGTGGGATCGTAGTCCGCAGGCCTTTCGATGGGGACCATGTTATGGATGTCGGTGGTAAGGTTCATCCGGACATTGTAGCAGATGGGGTGCTCGCTGGCTGAATATTCCTCAGGGGGAGTACCGGGCATGACGCCGAATAAGAGATTGCCTTCTTCATCGTAAGGCGACACCTTAAGCATTTCGTCCATATAGCGCACGCCTGCCTTCGATTCATTATACGTATCACGGGCTTCACGTCCCACCGTGTACGAAATCCCCGCTGCCGCCATCAGGTCGCCTTCATAAGTGGCATCTATAAAGACCTTTGCCGTGAACACAGATCCTCCGCGAACCTGCAGTTGTGTGATCCTGGCGCCTCTCATTTTCACTTTTCCGATGAGCTGCCCGTACAGGACCGGCACACCCGCTTCCTCCAGCATCTCGAGGAACACCTGCTCGGCTACGTGCGATTGCCAGATACGGGCACCTTTAGTCCTGTTCCCGGTCTCGTTCCCGCTTTGCGTGGCAGCCTGGAAAGTGAAACGGTCGCATAAACCACCCAGTGTTGAACGGTCCATGTGTTCGCCTTCGTCACGGTTCAGACCACTTGTGCTCAATCCTCCAACATGCCCGGTCTGTTCCAGGAGCACAACAGAAGATCCTTCTCTTGAGGCTGCAATTGCAGCAGTAATTCCAGCCGGAGTGCCACCGTATACGACAACATCATATTCCTGAGCATTGCAACCAGGCAGGGCAGCAAGCAACAAGAGTCCAATAATAAACAGGAATTGGGGCTTCAAGTACGCAACCTTTCTCATTATTCTATTTTTTTATGTTTATACTAACAGGTCCAATCAACCCGGAAGGCAATGGTTTTTTATTTTCAAGATGCTCCCATTTATATCCCACAAAAGCTCCACGGCCCGTCGGACTATCTTCGCCGCGTAATACCCAGCCGGGTATCCTGGCAAGGCCAAAACCGCTCGAAGCTCCGCTTCCGATGCCGGTATTGGGCACCCATTCAGAATCATCAGGCAGTTCCCAGTCTCCGATGACCCGATTCACCCAGAGATTTGCCACCTCAACTCTGACGGTATTCTCCCCGGCTTTCAGGTAATCTATAATATCAATCTGGTAAGGATATTTCCATAACACACCAGCAGATCTGTTATTCACAAAAACCTCGGCAGCCACTTCCACCTGTCCGAGTTTTAATGTTATGCCCAGGGCATCCTCTAATTCAACCTTGGAAATATCTATCCGGTTTTTATAAATAATGGTTCCTGAGAAATATTTCACATCAGCATTATCATGTTGTGAAATATCATAAAGCGCAGCCATTTCAATATTTCCAGGAGCTTCGTTCCCCTCAAACGACACCTGCCATGGAGTATTAAAGGTCAATTGGTTTTCTTTTTTCTTCCCTGCTTTCCGGGTTACCGGTTCTTTATGAAACGTTTGTCTGAACACCACAAAAACGGAACCTGTTTCGTCAAAATCCAGGGTTACTGCCATGCGACCATCTGAAAGCTTTCTATATTCCGGAGCTACAATGATTTCACCTGTTTCGGGATTCCATAATTCTGGTGTTTTGTTCGCAATTCTAAAAATTGCTTCAATCGTTTTCGATTTATTATGTTGATTGCTGACAAAGTAAACATCCGTTGCAGCAGTTTGACGATGAATAAATTCAATGCCGTTGCCGGGAAATAAAGTTTCACCATAATTACCGTCGCTCTTTAAAGTGAATTCAAAATCAGGCATTATATCAAGTGTTTTAAACACCTCGCCAACCGGCTTACCCCAATAAACCAAGCCTTTGCCGTATTTATTCTTTGTGATGGTCTTTCCATCTGCTTTTCCCCACAATAGCCGGGTTTGTTCATTAAAGGTATTTTTTGCATGCTCATGATCAGCCAGGGTTGGGATCCCGGCAGGTTTTGCTCCGACCAGTATGGCTCCGGATTTGACTAATACACTTAATGTTTCTAAAACAGCCGGACGACAATACTCATTATCCATTACAACTAGTATGGAGTATTCCTGTCCCTGGGGCAAAACAATTTTACCACCCCTGACTTTTGCTTTTTCAAGAATATCCCTGTTACAAAAATCATAATCGTAACCAAAAGGGATTTGAGGATAAATCTGTTCAACTGGTTTAGGAGCAACAGTTGCATCTTCTCCCACATACACCAGTATATCCATATGAGGATATCCTTGTTGCAGCATGTATTGGGCACGGTTCATATATTCAAACCAGCCATGTGAATATTTCCACCAGGTATTCTGCCTTCTGAAATGCACACCATACCCGCCAAGGCCTATACCGGGTCTCTTTTGGTAGGGATCGTGGGTATATCCGTGCAGCCAGAAATGATTTATCCCCTTTGTAAAAAACCAGTCTCCCTGGGCTTTTATATCACGCGGGTTTGTTTCAAAGATGTCAGCAATACGACCGGTAAAAGCTTCGGCTGCAACAAGTTTTCTACCGTATGTATGTGCTGTGGAAGAGGCTAATTTGGCTTCTCCTGCACGTCGATTTGTTTTTGCCCAAAATTCGGAAGAAGAAACATCCACGTAAGCACCAGCATTAAAATCATCAAAATTGCCGTAGTTGCCATAATGTTCCGCACCAAATGACAGACCATTTTGGTGAGCTAATGTTTGAAAACGTTTATAATAGTTCTCATCCATCATATCACTGAGAACTTTACGAAAATCCCAGAGGAAATTCTCGGTTTCACTGATACTCCCCACTATTCGCCCTGTTATTGCCGGCAAAAAGTACTTGATATCGTAGGAACAGGATTGCTTAAATTCATCTTCAAATCCTTTGGTCCAGTTTTGATGACCTGCTTCATAGCTATCCAGGATAACAGTGGAAATAACATCTCGTAAATCCTCACCGCCAGCATTGACTAATTTCATGACCGCTTCCTGAAAATGAATATCTACGGCTTTTGCTGACAGTTTATCCACTTCCAGGCCTTTACCGCCCACCGGTGCCGGATGATTAGATCGTCCTGTAGGCTGATAACCTACCCTTAGAATGGTCCAATTGCCCTCCGGGACATCCCAATTCAGGATCCCTTCGTTATCCAGTTTATTCGAAATATCAATGATCTTATCTAAGTTGACCACTTCTCCGGCAGGAGCGGTCCTGCTGTCTTTACTGAAATAATCTTTGAGTCTGGCATACCCTGCCTTATTCCACCATTTCTCAATCCGGTACGGATTTCCGGATAGCTCCCCTTCTGGTGTCGGGAAAGCCAGCAGGACAATATCATTATAATAACCTTTGAGAGCCTCCCGCGGCATGTAGTAGCGTTTATTAAAGACCGTGTCGCGTTTCATGTCCCGTTCTAACCCTAATACCGGTTCTGGGATAGAAAGTTTACCTGAAAACCTGGATGGTCCTGATACTTTTTCTTCCGTCCAAACCACTTCCTGCATTCCATGTTCGGGTGTGTTCCAGGGACCTCCTGATGTGGCCCAGCCCGGAGCATTCATAATACCCATTTCCAGTCCTATGCGTTTAGCCTCTTTTTTGGTATGTATGAAGATATCCCAGAACTCATCACTGTAATAAGGAGCATTACCGGGAGGCGTACCCTGCATTCCTTCGGCAGCGTTAAACAGAATGAACCCTCCTATGCCAACATCTTTCATATCCTCCAAATCTTTGGTTATTTCTTCTTTGGAAAGATGCCCGTTTATCCAGTGGTACCAAGTTTGTACCTTTGCGTCGTTCCGCGGATTGATAAAATCTGCCTCAATCCATTCACAGTCTGCTGTGATAAGATTACAAACTTCTTCATCGACTGACACGGGTTTATTACACCCTGAAATTGCTAGAAGGAGTAATATAAAAGGTAGTTGTCTCATGATTTCATTGTGACTCCTTTTTTTAATTCTCACATATTTCTTTTCAGCATTTAATCGATCACCATCAATTTTCCTGTTCCCATGCAGGTATCGCTTTCAACCCGGATGTAATAGGTGCCACAGCTCAGACCGGCTGTACTTCCGGTAAACTCATGGGTCCCCGGAACTCCGGTATTCAGTTTTTGTGCTCTGATCAGCCTGCCGCTGACATCCATTAGCTTGATGGTCACCTTTCCCGGTTCTTCCAGGGCAAGATGTATGGTAAACCGTTCACTGGCAGGATTGGGATAGATGATCAGAGGCATGGAGGAGAAGTTCCTGTCAAGTCCGGTAATGGGTTCCATGTACTCCATCAACTCGTGCTGCCTTGCCTGCTCCTCCTTCACCCAGCCGGTCAGGGTATTATGCAGGACCATAAGCGTATCATAGTATTCCGGGTTTGCGGCCAGGTTATTCTTCTCCAGGGGATCCGTCTCCAGGTCATAGAGGTGCGGGTGCAGGTCTTCGCTGAGGTTCCACCAGTACTTCCACCTGTCGTTCCGTATCATGTATTGGGTATTGGGCCCTTCGGTGGGGTCATCCCGCATCCCGATCACATGGTCCCGCCACGCTACGGTATCCCCTTCAATGAGTGGCCGCAGGCTGTTGCCATCAATGTCCTGAGGGACCAGGTGGGCATGGCCCGTATAATCCAGTATGGTGGGCATCAGGTCCATGGGAGTGACAAGTTCATCCACCATCGTCCCACTGGGGATCCTGCCCGGACAGCTCACGATCAGCGGAACCCGGATCTGGGCTTCAAAGAATGCGGGGAGCTCCTTGCCCAGAGCCCCGTGGGAGCCGGCCATATCGCCATGATCGGAGGTGAAAACAATGAGGGTCCGCTCCCGCAGGTCCAGGGAATCCAGGCGGTCCAGCACCTCCCCGATCATCTCATCGACCATGCTGATTTGCCCGTAGTAGGTTCGCATGAACTCCCTCCTGCCCTTTTCCCGGATTTCCTTTCCCCCTGCCACACTGACGCTGGATGCAAGCGCATCGCCAAATGCCACATCCTGGTTAGCGGGGAGCACCAGGCTGTCGGGATCGTACATCCCATAGTAGGGATCAGGGACACTCCAGGGCTTGTGCGGGGGATTATAGGAAAGGGTGAACATCCAGGGAAAATCCCGGTAGATGTCCATGGCTTCCATCAGCTCCTGACCAAAGGCAAATTCCCGGGTATACATGGCCGGAACAGGCGAGCGCCCGATGTCCTTCACATAGGAAGACATGGCCTGATTGATGACCGGAATGTGTTCCACATGCTCCGGGCTGTTCCAGTGGTCCCAGTCGCGGAAGCCTCGGTTGAAGGCTGCCTTATCCAGATCGGCCAGGGTGGCATCCCTTTTGCCGGAGAGCTCAAAGGGCCAGTGCTCGTAGCAGGTGAAATCCGTGTTGCCGGACCAGGGACTGGTGATGTAGTCCTTGGGCCGCGTGTTGCTATTGCATACATGGAGTTTCCCCCAGTGGAGCGTATTGTATCCTGCTTGATAGAGAAGCTCCTCGGTAAGCGGGAAAACCCCGTCATCCAGTCCGGGAAGAGCCGCATCCTGATCCACATTGTTCCAGATCCCATGCCGGTGGGTGGCCAGTCCGGTCAGAATAGAGGCACGTGCAGGGGAACAATCGGGTGTCGGGGCCATGCAGTGGGTAAAAAAGGCCCCTTCGGACCTGAGCCTGTCCAGGTTGGGCGTATGGATCTGCTCATTTCCCGAAGTGCCCAGGGCTGAAAAGGTATGCTGATCGCACATGATCATCAAGACATTCATGGAGGAAGATGGCCCGGGCAGGTCGTCCAGGAGTATAGTTTTCAGCATATTCACGAAGGAATACGGGTCGTTATTTCCGTAAATCGAAGTTGGAAAGGCGATCCAGCTCTGAAAAACGTCCATGGAAGTGTTGAGTTTATATTCCTCTTTTGCCTTTTTATAAAATTGCACGGTTGAATGAACAAACTCCTTGCTGGAAGGGATGCTACCGGTAGGGTTGTACAACTTGGCCAGCTTCATACCCAGGGAAGTACAGTAATCGGAAACTGCCAGCAATTCTTTGTATTTATAGTCATCAAAACCAAAATCCATATCCTGGGCAGAGGCCTCGGGATTAAAATAATGTAGTCGCAAACCTTTGCTGCGCATATGAACATTAAGCTGAAACAGAAAATCTTTCAAGCCTTCCATTGATGATCCCAGGGGGTTTCTCTGTCCCTTCCATGCTCCGAAATGATTTACCCTCAGGTTCTCAATCGCACCAAACTTCATTTCAGGATAACGCTGGTGGATGCATTCAAAAAAATCTGCCAGCTCCGTTGCCACTTCACTTACCGTCAGGTTTAAGGGTGTTGTGATCCATTCATTGGGTTCTTTTCCGCCATAGATACTAAATAAGATCGCATTGTCTGTTTCGATATAATCGACCGTTCCCCCGGCATTTACAATGGGAAGGATTTGGTGCTCAATCGTATGGGCACCCATAGTCTCTCCGATCTGGGCTTTATCCACCCCATTCCTTTGTCGTATCCCCCCCACTTCAATGGCGATCATTTTATCATAACGCTGCTGAAAATCCACAATCTTTTGCAGGGATTCCTGACTCATAAAGTGAATCTGGCTGTAGAACTTAAGCACGTCTATCTCATTTCTCAGGCTTGAATCCTGGATGAGATAGTCAATAAATCCATTTACATTGATGTCCACATTGTCAAAATCACTCACGCCATTAATGTATGCCCAGTTCGGGCAAACTGCCACCAGGGGCTCTTCTTCTAAGAGCTCATTCTCAAAATCTATGGGTTCAATCTGAGTGGCGAGGACTTCATCTGTTTGAGTTCCATTGCCTCTGGCCGCCACATGGATCTCCTCCCATCCTTCATCCTCCAAAACCACATGGGTCGCATTGATGCCCACAGAATCCAGTACATTGGAGAATTCATCCAGGACCAGGTAGGAATCTTCCACATGGCTCACATCGGTCCAGAATAAATGGATCTGGCCATCCAGCCTGTAGTAAAAAACCTTTCTGGGCGGCAGCAGCTCAAAAACAGAAAAGTCGAAAGTTTTTGCAGAGGTCTGATATACTTCACCATTGTAGGAGAAGCGGTAGATGTACCCGGAATTGGGATTCGTATGGAAGTCATCCACATAGGATTCATCACCTAAATTGATATCCGCAATTTTCTCATAAACCGCTCCGCCAACATTTTCTCTTCTTTCAAGCGCAGTGCTTGCATTCTCACCTTTAAAGAACCAATCCAGGCCAATCTTCTGATCGTTTCGTTGTTGGGCTCTAAATTCGATGAGCTGTGCATGCGAGGATTGAACCACGAGAAACGCAATCACTATTATAAAGAATGTATGCTTAATCATTGCTACTGAACGACTGAGTTAAAGATTTTCAGTTCCGGATCGGCGGTCTCTTTCATCTCCCCGCGTAGTTTATCACGGTATTCTTTCATCACACCTGCATGGGCCGGATCAAGTGCAAGGTTATTCCAGCACCCGGGATCGTCCTTCAGGTCATATAGTTCCTCAGGGGCACGGAAAACCATGTAGTCGATCTTGTTCTTCAGTTTTTCGCTTTTGGACAAGCTCGAATTTACCACATCCATCCAGCCGCTGTGCTTGGCCTTTGTTCCCCCCGAGCGGACCACATAGGAGTTGAAAATGTAGCAGTAGGACGCATCGATAATGGCCCGGTGCGGGAAAAACTCTTTCTGGGTGGAATTGGACCTGTAGTTGCTTGATGCATAAGCATAGCTTCGCTCTGTTTGTGGTGACTTACCCAGGACCACGTCAATGACAGACTTTCCCTCAATGGGTCCCAGGGGCGGCAAGCCGGCCGCATCCAGAATGGTCGGTACGATGTCAATGGCCGAGACAATGGATTGGTCATCAATGACCCCATCCTTGATTTTTCCAGGCCAGCGAAAGATGATAGGCGTGCGAATGCCGTCATGGTAGAGGGTATTCTTGGCACCCGGTGCTCCCATCCCATGGTCCGAAAGGAATATCACCAGGGTGTTTTCCCGCATATCACTGTCATCAATGGCCTTCAAAATACCTCCCACGCACTCGTCCCCACGGTGCAGGGCGTTGTAGTAGGGCACCAGTGCCTCCCGGACATCGGGCAGGTCCAGCAAGAACTCGGGAATCTCAATCTCATTGGCAGCATATTTCCTGGAAGGCTCCGGATACCTTTTATCGGGATTCCATTTTGTCAGCATCTGTTTCTCCTGCTCGGTGTTGTCCCAGGGGCGATGCGGGTCGATGGGATTGGCATAGAGGAAAAAGGGCTTGTTGTTCCTTTCCGCCGATTCGATGAAGTCCTTCGTCCTGGCGTAAAAGGATTCCGGGTTGCGATCATGGTAGCCCACTCCATAGGGAAACTCGTGGTACTCGGTATCCCATGTGTTCAGGTATTTGGAACGGCGCAGTTTTAAAATGGCCCCGGTGGTATATCCCCGGTCATGCAAATAGGTCGAGATGGAAGGGGTTTTAACCATTGGCTCTTCCCATAGTTCGGGAGGCATTGTTCCATGCCCCATCATCCCGCTGGTATGCGGGTAGCGGCCCGAAAGCAGGGCAGCCCTGGAAGGACCGCACATGGGCGACATGACATATCCCCGTGTAAAGAGCATGCCCTCGGAAGCCAGTTTATCAATATAGGGTGTAATCCCTGGTACACTACATCCTTCCACCCCCGTGGTGCCATAGCCCATGTCGTCAAGGGTTATCAGTACAATGTTCAGGGGCTTATCCTCCTGTGTTCTGACCGTCTGACAGGAAAAAAATCCCATTGAAGCCAGGGACAGGCATACCAAAAACAAATTTCCACGTTTCATATAAGTGATTTTATTCGTCTGTATTCTGATTTAATTGTTCACATTCCCGGACCTGAGCACATCCACAGGTCTTCCTTTGAGTGCCCCTGTTGCACCGCTTCCTTCGAAATAAGCCTGACCTGTAACACGCTTATGGTATTCTTCCGGGCTCAGGATCTGCTCAAGTACAGCGGTCCATTCGGAACCATCGTCATGAAACTTCTCCATCCATGCCAGGCTTTGTCTATGCAAGGATTCTTTTAATGCCCGGTGATCCGGTGAGAAGAACAGGTTGTGTTGTTCATGGGGATCAAGGGTCCTGTCATATAAACAGTTACTTACCGTATCCGTTTCGTCAAAGGGCAGCACGGAAAAAGCATAGGTGTAATCACGGGTATAGATGCCACGCCAGTTGTGGTCATACTGATACAAGGGGGTTGACTCCAACGCTTCATCATTCTTTGTATAAATCGCCTCCGTGAGGTTCTGCCCCTGGCAGCTTTCCGGAATATCAAGGCCCATCATGCCAAGGAGAGTGGGCATGAAGTCAAAGGTGCTAAACAGTAAGTCACTTTTTCGACTTTCCAGTTTTTCAGGATAACGAATGATCAAGGGTACACGGCAGGACACAGCCTGGGGCTCACTTTTATGCCGTATCTGATTGTAGGAAGTCAGGAAGTCGCCATGGTCCGATGTAAATACGATAATGGTCTCATCCTTAATGCCCTTTTCATCAAGCTTATCCAGCAAATCACCAAAGGATTTGTCAATGCTTGAGCAAAGTGCCATATAGCCCTGGTACATCTCTCTTACTTCCGCTGTATTCCTGGTCCCAGGTCGTACTTTTATGGAATCGGGATCATAAAGCTTCAGCATATCTTCAGGGGCTCCATAACCATTCAATCCGTCCCAGTTATGTGGCGGATGCCAAGACAAAAACAGGGCAAAAGGCTCATGGGCATGCTCCTCAATGTAGTCCATGGCCTGTTTCGTCTGACCGTACCACTCCCAGTCATTGTATTTTTCTTTTTCACCGTCCTCATTCCAGAAGAAAGAACCTTCCTTGGTAAAATCGAGGGTGCAATTGTTGGACAGAAAGAAATCATCAAATCCATAGCGATAAGGACCCGCAGGAATGGGCCGGTAACGATCGCCACCATAGAGATGCCATTTGCCCACATAGCCGGTGTTATAGCCTGCAGCCCCCAGCACTTCAGCAAAATAATTGCCCTTACCAGGAATGATTCGCAAATCGTTAACAATGGCTCCCGAATAGAGGGCATGCTGACCGGTCAGCAGGATCCCGCGCATGGGCGTACAGGTGGGTGAGTTGGAAACACAGTGATTAAACAAAATACCCTCTTCTGCAAAGGCATCAATCACCGGGGTTTTAATCTGCGTGTTACCGTAACAGCCCAGCATGTCAAAGGATTGTTGGTCTGAAAAAACAAAGAGGAGATTGGGCTTCTTCACCCTTTCCTCCGGGCTGCAGCCAAAGATCAGCTGCGAGATTATTAAAAGGAATGCTAGTTTTTTCATGGATCTGTAATTAAAAGTTTTGCCTTGTCTATGGATGTTTCGTCTTCAAGAAGGATGTAGTAGCTACCGCTGGCAAGACCTGCCGTGCTGCCCGAAAACTCGTGCATTCCCGGTGCTGCTATTTCCAGCCTGTCGCTGCGCATCAGCCTGCCGCTGATATCAAAAAGCCTGAGGCTCACCTCACCCTGCTTTTCTGTGGTAAATTGTATGGTAAACCGGTCGCTGGCCGGATTGGGTTGGATTTGCAGCCGCAATGAAGGGGACTTCCTCTCGAGGTTGCCCAGAGCTTCCATATATTCCATCAGTTGATGCTGTGGAGCCTGTTCCTGCTTAACCCAGCCGGCGAGGGCATTGTGCAATTCCATCTGCATATCATGGTGGTCCGGGCTCATGGCCAGGTTGTTCTTCTCCAGCGGATCTGTCTCCAAGTCATACAGGTGCGCGACCAGGTCCTCGCTGTAATTCCACCAGTACTTCCACCTGTCATTGCGGATCATGTACTGGGTATTGGGCTCTTCGGTGGGATCATCCCTCATCCCGATCACATGGTCCCGCCAGCTTCCAGTATCCCCTTCAATGAGCGGCCGCAGGCTGCTGCCATCAATATCTTCCGGGATCAGCCCTGCATAGCCCGCGTAATCCAGGATGGTGGGCATGATGTCCATGGGCGTGACCAGTTCATCCACCACGGTCCCGCCCGGGATCTTGCCCGGAAAGCTCACAATCAGCGGAACCCGCACCTGGGGCTCAAAAAATGCGGGGAGTTCCTTCCCCAGGGCTGTATGTGAACCGGCCATGTCACCGTGGTCGGAAGTAAAAACAATCAGAGTACGCTCCCGCAGGCCCAGCGCATCAAGCCGGTCCAGCACCTCCCCGATCATGTCATCGATCATGGTAATCTGCCCATAGTAGGTCCGAAGGAACTCCCTCCTTCCCTTTTCCCGAATCTCTCTTCCTCCGGTAACACTGGCACTGTAGGCAAGTGCATCGCTAAAAGCCACCTCCTGGTTATCGGACAGGAGCAGGCTGCCGGGATCGTACATCCCGTAGTAAGGGTCCGGCACATTCCAGGGTTTTTGCGGGGGACTGAGGGAAAGGGTAAACATCCATGGATAATCCTGGTAAATATCCATGGCTTCCATCAGCTCTTGCCCAAAGGCAAATTCCCGGGTATACATGGCCGGTACTGGCGATTCTCCAATATCCGAAACATAGGAAGACATGGCCTGTGCGATGACCGGGATGCGATTCACGTGCTCCGGATCGTTCCAGTCGTTCCAGTCGGGATATCCCCGGTTGAAGGCTTCTGCATCCAGTGCGGCCAGGGCTGCATCCCGATTGCCGGAGATTTCAAAGGGCCAGTTCTCGTAGCATAAAAAATCTGTATTGCTGTGCCATGGTTCTGTGATGTAGTCTTTGGGCCGCGTATTGGTATTGCATACCTGAAGCTTCCCCCAGTGAAGCGTATTGTATCCCTGTTCATAAAGAAGCTCTTCGGTCACAGGAAAAACCTGCTTGTCAAGTCCCGGAAGACCCGCATCCTTATCTACATTGTTCCAAATTCCATGATGGTTGGTGGACAGGCCCGTTAAGATAGAAGCACGCGCAGGGGAACAATCGGGCGTAGGGGCTATGCAGTGGGTGAAATAAGCCCCGTCCTCTGTCAGCCGGTCCAGGTTGGGTGTATTGATCTGTTCATTTCCCGAGGCGCCAAGGGCCGAGAAGGTATGCTGATCGGTCATAATCAGCAGCACATTCATGGAATTGGTATCGGGCTCCACATGAGGGATGGAATCATCTAAATTCCTCAATTTTTTAATGACTTCATTTGTAAGCCAGGACATGGAAAACTGCTGGTACTCCGGACCGAAACTTGTGGGCACCGGGTACCATGATTGCACATTCCATCCATCCGGAGCCCCACCCCGCTGGCGGTACAGGTCGACATATTTAAGGGTGCTTTCGCTGTAAACTACATTTGACTCCTTCTCCTCGGTGTTGGTGTAAAGATAAAACTCCAGACCCAATCCTTTCACATATTCCTCCATCTCCAGGATGCGTGCAATCCAGTCTATGGCGGTAGGATCATTCCCGGGAGTGTGGGAATACTTTTCCCCTATGGCATAGTTGTATGGCCAATCGATGATCATGGCGTTGAAAGGGGTTGCGGAGGACTGCACTTTGTTCATGACCACCTTCACCACTTCCCAGTAATCCCCCCAGTTCATGCCGTCGGCCTGGCGCTTATGGTAATCCTGCTGGCCCTTCCATCCCCAGTTCGGGAAATTGCATCCCAGGATGAACTTGATCTCCGGGTATACCTCCCTCCATTCCGCCATGCTGTAAAGGATTTCATCAGCCGCTTCTTCATAGGAAAAGGGTCCCCTGTTCGTATTGAAATGCCCGCTGACCAGTACACCATTATTGTCCGATATATTTTTGGATATATCCCCGTAAAGGAGCCGTCTTATGGGACCATCAAAAATTATATAGTCAATTTTACCTCCTGCCCTGATCCAATTAAGACTGTTTTTAATTTCAACCTGGGCGCTCTTCTTCCCGTTGTCAATATCTGTAAGACCGCCCCAGCCGGGGCCCAGTACACCACCAAGTTCGACAATTACCTCCATTTCCTGTTCTTCAACAATATCCACCAGTTTTCGCATGTCCTCCATGCTGTATTCATTCTTTATCCTGTTGATGTAGAAAGTCAGGAAATCCAGGTTGTTTATCAGGAACTGGTATTCGTAATCGTCCGAGACAATATCAATCACCCTTGCGTGCCCGACTCCGATCTTGCAGCTGCAGGTGTCTTCAAGTATCCGGACTTCTGCCCCGTATTCATCGACCGGATCTTCATTACATGATCCTGACATAAATGATGTAAAAATCAAGGTAAATGTCGTGCAGATAAGCACTGCAGCTATAACTGTTAACTTACTCATTTCTTCTTCTAATTAATAGCTATTAATACCCGGTTCACCGCCCATGGTAATGATTTGTCGTCTTTGTAATTCTCCATGTATTCCCCTTATGAGTATTATAAAACACAAAATAATTAATTTGAAACAAGCAACTTGTGCATTACTACATAAGAATCTGTCTCGATCCGTATAAAATAGGTGCCATAGCTCAGTCCGGCTGTGTTACCTGTATATATATATTCTCCCGGAGTGCCTGTGTTCAGGTATTCGCTTGAAAGCAGCCTTCCCTTCACATCCAGGATCTGGATTCTTACCTGCCCGGGATCCGCAGAATAGAAACGGAGGGTGAATTGCCCGTTGGCAGGATTCGGATACAGGAGCACCAGATCGGGAGCAACTTTGCTTTCAAGTCCGCTGACTGGATCCATATACTCCATCACCTCGTGCTGGCGAGCCTGGTTCTCCTTCACCCAGTCGGTCAGCGAATTATGCAGCTCCATCTGCTGATTATAATAATCAAGGTTCCCGGCCAGGTTATTCTTCTCCAGGGGATCAGCATGCAGGTCGTAAAGGTGGGGAAGCAGGTCTTCGCCTGAGCTCCACCAGTATTTCCAGCGCTCATTGCGTATCATGTACTGTGTACCAGGCTCCTGGCCGGGGACATCCCGCATGCCGATCACGTGGTCCCTCCACTCCACAGCATTCCCGTCCATAAGCGGGCGCAGGCTGCTGCCGTCAATGTCTTCCGGGGTCAGGTCTGCATAGCCCGCATAATCCAGGATGCTCGGCATGATGTCCATGGGGGTGACCAGTTTTTCCACCACCCTTCCGCCCGGGATCTTGCCCGGGAAGCTCAGGATCAGGGGAACCCGGATCTGGGGCTCAAAAAATGCGGGGAGATCCTTGCCCAGCGCCCCGTGGGAGCCGGCCATATCGCCATGATCGGAAGTAAAAACAACCAGGGTACGCTCCCGCAGACCCAGCGTTTCCAGGTGATCCAGCACCTCCCCGATCATCTCATCGACCATGCTGATCTGTCCGTAGTAAGTCCGCAGGAACTCCCTCCTGCCCTTCTCCCTGATTTCTTCCCCCCCCGCCACGCTGGGACTGGAGGAAAGTCCGTCGCTAAAGGAAACATCCTGGTTGGCCGGGAGCAAAAGGCCGTCGGGATCGTACATCCCATAGTAGGGATCAGGAGCCGTCCATGGTTTTTGCGGTGGACTGTAGGAAAGAGTAAACATCCAGGGGGCGTTCTGGTAGATGGACATGGCCTCCATCAGCTCCTCCCCATAAGCAAATTCCCGGGTGTACATGGCCGGAACAGGCGAGCGCCCGATGTCCTTCACATAGGAAGACATGGCCTGGTTGATGACTGGAATATGCTCCACATGCTCCGCATCGTTCCAGTCATGCCAGTCGCGATAGCCCCCGTTGAAGGCTGCCTCGTTGAGGCTGGCAAGGGCGGCATCCCGCTTGCCGGAGATCTCTTCGGGCCAGGACTCATAGCAGGCAAAGTCCGTATTGCTGTGCCAGGGAGCGGTGAGGTGGTCTTTGGGACGGGTGTTGTTGTTGTTCACATGGAGCTTCCCCCAGTGAAGGGTAAGGTAGCCCGAATCATAGAGAAGCTCCTCGTTGACCGGAAAAATCCCGTCATCCAGTCCCGGCATCCCGGCATCCTGCTCCACATTGTTCCAGATCCCATGCCTTTGGGTGGACAAAGCGGTCAGGATGGAGGCTCGTGCGGGGGAGCAATCGGGTGTGGGGGCTATGCAGTGGGTGAAATAGGCCCCGTCCTCTGTCAGCCGGTCCAGGTTGGGTGTGCTGATCTGCGCATTGCCCGCAGCACCCATGGCCGAAAAAGTGTGCTGATCGGTCATCAGCAAGAGCACATTCATGGAAGAGGAATCGATCTGCACAGGGGGCTCATAATCTGGATTGGTCACCGATTCGAGCAGGTTTTTCATATGGGCCACCTCCGAGGGGAACTCGTTGAAGAGGTTGTTCTGCTCGGAAGGGTCCAGGTCCAGGTTAAAAAGCTGGTCCGTATTCTCTCCTACCCTGCCTGTGGGGTTCTCCGGATCATGCTCCACCATTTTCCATTTGTCATAGCGGATGGAAAAAATAGCGCTGGAGGTTTCCGATGGCATAAATTCCCGCTCAGACTTTGCACCTTCGGTCAGTAAAAGCTGGTGCTGGTCTATGCCATCGCTGCCATTTCCTTCCGGATAGGGCATGTCCAGCATGCCGCAAAGAGAAGGAAATACATCGGTCAGGGAGAAAAGTTCATCGGAAGTCTGATTGGCGGGCACTTCCCCGGGCCACCAGGCTATAAAGGGAACGCGGTTTCCCCCCTCATAGACGGAATGCTTTCCGGCCCGCAGGATGCCGTTGCTCAAATGACCTGCAGCATAGGCTTCCCACTGAGGCTCATTGCCCCACTTGACGCCATCAGCCTCACTCGTGGTTATCACGGCTCCATTGTCACTGGCAAAGAGGATCAGTGTATTGTTCAATCGGCCGCTTTCTTCCAGTGCATCAATCAGCATGCCCACCTCGGCGTCCAGCTCCTGGATAAAATCACCATAAAGACCACAGCCACTGCTCCCGATAAATTCCGCTGCAGGAGTGATGGGCTTGTGTGGGATAATCGAGGCATAATAAAGGAAAAGCGGTGTATCCTCTTCCGCATTCTGGATATATTCTACGGTTTTCCGGGTCACCTCCCCTGCCACCTCATCAGGCTCATACAAAACATCCGGGCTCCAGGGTGTAACCTTATTTCCGGCGATGGTGAACAGATCTCCTTCATTGCGTCCCACAAAATTCCGGTTCTCAATATACAGGGAAGGTTCATTGTTCACATTGGCCACAATCCCGAAGAAGTGATTGAAGCCCACATCCAGCGGGCCGTTTACAATTTCCGGCTGGTTCCAGTCGTACCTGTCGCGATGGGAAGTCCCGGCCCCGAAACCCAGGTGCCATTTCCCGAAAACTGCGGTCTCATATCCCTTTTCCCTGAATACCTCCGGCATGGCTGTCACCCCCTCCTCCAGGAGTATATTCGGTCCAGCCGGCGCAACTACGCCTCCGGGCGGATGCAGCGAACTGTGCCACCAGTAGCGACCGCTCATTAAAGCATATCGAGACTGGGAACAGGTGCTGGAGGGTACATAGGCGTTGGTAAAGCGAATCCCTTCCTCGGCCAGCTGGTCGATATTCGGTGTCGCTAACTTAGTCGCACCATAGCACCCCAGATCGCCATAGCCCAGATCATCCGCAAAGATGACCAGAACATCGGGGGGCTGAACCGGGGGCACATAGTCCGGATTGGGTACGGGGATGATGGTTTCCGTATCCTCCAGCCAGGTATCCAGCAGCACGGCCAGACTGGTGACCGTATCGGGATGGCTCTCGCTCAGATCCGTAGTCTCTCCGATATCATTTCTCAGGTCATATAGCTCGTGCCGGTCCGAAAAATCCTTGTTGCCGCAGAAAAAGCGGATCAGCTTCCAGTCGCCCTGCCGGACACTTGCGGCAATTTCCTCCCCGAAGGGATAAATGTCATAGATCTCCTCACGCAAAGGGTCCCCCCCTTCGAGCACCGGCAGCTGTGATAGGCCGTCGAATTCGAGGCTCTCTGGTCTGGCCAGGCCGCAGGCTTCCAACAGGGTGGGGAAAAAATCAATGCTGCTGAAAAAGGCATCCGTCGAAGCACCTGCTTCAATCATCCCAGGCCAGGAAAAGATGGTGGGCACCCGGCTTCCCCCCTCGTAAATGGAGCCTTTCCCCGCCCGTAGGGGTGCGTTGCTGCTAACAGGAATCTCATCATAAGGAGGAGCGAGATTGGCATCCGTTTTGATCACCCCGCCGTTGTCGGAAGCAAAAACAATGATCGTATTCTCCCGCAGTCCCAGGGCATCTATGCTATCCACCAGGCGTCCAACGGCATCATCCAGGCTCTTGACCATGGCGGCATAGATGGGATTGCGCTGTGGATAATCCGGATCCATCTCCCCGGCAAAGTGTTCCACATAGTCAGCCTTTCCTTCATAGGGGCCATGTACCGAGAATGCCCAGTAATGGAGCAAAAAGGGCCTGTCCTTATTTTCCCGCATCCACTTTACCGCCTCCTCGGCCATGCGATCCTCCACATGTTCGCCGGGACGTACAGGCAATCCGGCATCCCGAATCATCTTTGCTGAAAAGTATCCCCCCAGAGGCCATCCGGCTGAGTTGTGCGGGATATCCACATCAAATCCCTGCTCAAGCGGACTGTAGGGCGCTGTTCCCAGGTGCCACTTGCCGAAATGCCCGGTGGCATATCCGGCCTCCCTGAACACCTCGGCGATGGTAGTGTATGAAGTATCCAGGCGGGTGATGGGCACGGGGGTGAGCAGACGCATGTGCGAAGGGCGCGTTGCGTAAAGTTCCTTTTTCAATTTCACCTGTTCGGAATGTCCCGAGGCTGAAAGCACACCGCTCCGGGCCGGGTATATCCCGGTCAGGATGCTCGCCCGGGTGGGGGAACAGTAGGGATTCGCTGAATAAGCATTGCTGAAACTAATACCCCGTGCAGCCAGGCTGTCAATGTTGGGCGTGTGGAAAAACTCACTGCCGTAGCAGGCCAGGTCAGCCCAACCCTGGTCGTCCGAAAGGATGAATACCACATTGGGCAGTGAATCTCTTTCCGGGAGGGTCTGTGCGGAAGTCTCCGAATAAAGGCCAAATAAAAATGCATGGACAAATAATACCAGTATAAAGCGATGTATAGGGCCAGATGTAAAAACTCTCATATGGGATATATTACCTTTTTTTATTTCCTGCATCATGCGCACGGCTTCTAATGTCCCAACAGAATGATAGTGCTCCAGGCCGGGATCGATGGAACATCGACAATGAGTTCCCCCTCACTTAAGCGGGTATCCAAAGTCTGGAATCCATTTGAAGTAAGCAGAGAAACCTGATCTGAACCAGCCCGCAAACGCAGCGTCAGTTTACCGGAGGCATCCAGAGAGCTATTGAACAACACGGCAAGGAAGCGTCCGTCGGGCGACTTCCGTATTAAGGGAGCAACCCGTACGGTCTGATCAATGATCACAGGCAGCTGGCCTTCGCTCAGCCAGTCGGCCATGGCGATCACCTGCCGCTTCTTTGGACCCAGGCCGATCCGATGCCAGGGTGCATAAGTGCTCACAGCCACTCGTCCCCCCAGCTCGTTTTCGTAAAGCGTGAGACAGCTACCCAGATCAGCGCCGTCATGGCGAATCAGGTGAGAAAGATCGATTACTTCTTCTGAAACAGGCACAAGGGTTCCAGGCCGTTCCGGGGCTTTGACATATGCTTCACGCACAAAGCCAGCGTTGGGACCATTCATCAGATGGTCGGTAAAGCGTTCGGTGACTGCCACCGGCACATCCTCACCGGGTTTCACTCCGGTAAGCTCACCCAATCCGCGCTCCCAGAGAACTTCGAGCGCAAAGACATCCAGCATCACGCCTTTGGAGAGCATGGCCCTGAGCTCTTCTGTGGTAAATGCTTCAGCAATTTTCCCTGACAGGATGGTTCCCATGGCATGACGCGAATCTGCTGCGAAGGGAATCCCCATCTCCAAAAGCTGGTTCGGGGCCTGGACATTATAGGCTCCTCCCTCAAAGAACCAGCCCTTTTCATCCACAACACGGTTTGCCATGAGCATGGGATGATCGGCTGGCCAGAAGCCTGCCAGCGGAAGTCCTGCAGAAGAATCCACAAGCGTCTTCCACCGGCTCCTTTCCCCGGCGATGGCCTGCATATGGGGATGGAAATCCTCCAGGCTTCCCTCATATCGGTTCAATACATTCAGAGCAAAACCATTGCATCCCATCATCAGCACCAGGGTACACTCATTGATCATCGTGCGGACTGATTTATCGAGGGTGATGTAGGGTGAATTTTCCATCTCGTAGGCAATGGTCTTGACCCCGGGGGGATAGTCGCGTACCTGACGTCCTACATCCAGGACTTTGTTGATAATCATTCTGGGCTTATCATCCGTGTAAAAACCATGGCCCGGACGGCCACGGCTTGCTCCCATTGCCGTCATCCACCTGTTGATCGGATATCCGGCATAGGTGCTGTTGCTGTATCCGATGGTCATCAGGCCCAGCTCGACTTCGGGGTCCACTTTGAAAACTGCGGAGCGAATATCCCGCGCAAGTCCCTCATAAGACATGGCACAGAACTCCGACCACTCCCGTCGCAGGGTAGTGTTTTCGGGTTTGTTGAGTTTTGTCACCAGGGCCGCACGATCTTTTTCCCGGCCAAACTTTTGCAGACAAAGAGAGCAGAAGCAGGGATATTTTGGACCATGATTCTGAGCGCGAAAATCGTCATCCACCCAGATAAAGTCCGCCCCGGTACCTGCCATTAACGCGTATTTCTTTTGAATATAATCGCGGAACTCCAGGCTGTTAGGACACATGCAGGTGATGGCCCGGGTACCATCATGACCAACCGCAGGCGGCATGGGTGTAAAATCCATGCCGGGAACATCCCAGTGTCCATTCGTATGTGCTACATTGATTCCCACGCTGAGAATGCCGGCCTGGCGCAGATCACCAATGCGCATTTGCAGCCTTTCTGCAAGGGTCCCGACAGCTTCCAATGGCAGTCCTGCAGGCCTTGGAAACACTTCATCCATCAGGGCAATCTCATCAACTGCATCAGGATGCGCTTTAAGGAAAGCAAGTAAAATCGAGAACTGCTCGTCTGTATCATACTGACCCTGGAAAATGCGGTAAGAGAGGAGCGGAACACTGGCGGAGTTTCTATCCTGGCCAAAAGAGCTAAAGGAGCTATTGAAGAACAACGCAATAGCCATAAATAATACAAGCCCTGGTCCATAAAGGGATACATTCTGCTTTTTAATCATGGAAGAAGGAATTAAATGAACTAAGAATTGAAATATTGAGACCAAAGGGATTTGTGTAAGCCCCTTTTTCAAGGACCTCCTGGCTTTTTCCCCGAATATCGATGGCAGCTACCCAGTGTACCCTGCGATTCAGTTTCATTGCTTTCCTTGTTTTAAAAAATATTTTACGGCTTGCCAACATGGTATAACCACAAATGTTCACGGTACCTGATGTAAAGAATACCCTGGTGAATGACAGGGTGGGCAAAGGCAAACCGGGCGGGTTGAATGGGAATCTTGAAGCGGCTGATTACTTCAAAACCCTCTTTTCCCGGTTTGGCCAGGGCGACCTCACCCATCTCTGTGAAAATGAAATATTTATTGTCAGCCAACAGGAAGGAACCAGGCTTCAGCTCCCGTGAAGTGAACAGGGTCTTTCCCGATTCCAGGTCCACCCCAAGCCACTGCTTTTTCCTGTCGGAGGTGCCAAACACAGTGCCTTCAAAACTGATCAGCCCGCTCAGCCTGTTATCCAGGTCAGGGTTATAATAAAGGGTATCTATGCGCTTGTTCGATTCATTGATGCCCAACAATGCTGCACCTACTCCGTATCCGGTAGTATGAAATAGTTTTCCATCCTTATAAAGCGCCGAAGTGGCGTGCATGTCCCTGAAGTGCTGAATGGGGTGGCTATAGACTACTTCACCTGTGAGTGGACGGATCATCATCAATTGCAAGGTAGTATTCAAAAGGATGTAATCCTCTCCAAGGTGCTTGATTATCACCGGCGAATTATATGCATTCACAGCCGAGTCAAGGTCGATGCTCCATGCAAGTTCGCCCGACATTTTATCCAGGGCAATCACATTATGCCCGGGGCCACCGGGAGTCAGAATCACAAGGGTTTCATAAATAAGCGGCGATTCTGTATATCCCCATTTGCTGGTCTTACTATGGTATGTGTCAAAAATGTTTGTCCTCCATATGAATTCGCCAGTCTCGTTGTTAAGGCAGAAGGCATCCCCATAGCTCCCCGAAAAGTAGAGCCTGTCCTCCTCCAGGGTAGGGGTAGCCCTGGCCCCCGGGAATTTAAAATTAAATACCCTTCCATAGTGAACTTTCCACTGCAGTTCGTGCTGCATGTTATAGTGAAAAATATATCCGGACGAATCGATCATTCCGGCGATGTAGATCCCCTTTTCATTGATCGATGGTGAGCCATAGCCATCTCCAATCCCTTTTATGGTGGCAGTCAGAAAGGGGCCATGTTCCGGCCAGCTATTCAGCAGGCCCGTGTCCGGATAGATCCCATCACGGTTTAGCCCTCTGAACTGCATGGTTTGGGCCTGAATGGATTCAGCCGAAAGGAGTAGAATCAGTATCAGCAGTAGTCTGGAAAGAATGGGTTGCATATATTTCATTTCATTTAGTAAGAAGTCAGCAGTCGGACCGGTCCGGTCAAACCCGACGGCAGGAGCTCCCCTCCTTCTTCATAATGATCCCAGGTAGCAAAGGTAGTCCGGTGTCCCTCGGGAACCGGCTGGTCCGACAGAACCCATTCAGGAAAGCGGGTATAGGTACCTTCATTCCAAAAGCTCCGCTTGTCGGCTTCAAGCTGCTGACCGGAGTGGGGATAGCGAGCATCACCGATCAGCTTGTTCACCCAGAGGTTGGTCACGCGGATCTCCAGTTCGTTGGTACCCTTGTGGGCAGCTTTTGATATATCCACCCGGTAGGGCGGCTTCCAAAGTACGCCAAGATCCTCCCCGTTTAGCAGCACCCGGGCCAAAACATCCACGCTGCCGAGCTCAAGATAGAGCGCCTCCGGCTCTTGTGGAAGTTCAATGGATTTCCGGTAGGACGCCGTTCCGGAAAAATATTTAATAGCGTCATCCGGATGTTCGTTCCAGGCAAGAAGTTCTGTAAATACCTGTTCTCCCTCCGGGCCAAAGGCAGGATCAAATGAGACTGTCCATTCACCCTTTATGCGGGCGATCTCCCGGTAATCCCTTTCCGGAGCACTCATCTCCTTTTTTCGGGTCGGCTGACGGAATACCACAAACAGCGACTGTGCCGGATCCATCTTCAGATCCACCTCCGTACGGCCGTCTTCCCGGATGCGCCAGTTCAGTGCCGGGCTGCTTTCCCCTGTTTCAGGATTCCACAGTTCCGGGAGCCTGCCCTTCAAACGGAAGATGACTGTCTCGCTGCGCTGATCATAGCTCTGATTGCTCAGGAAATAGTAATCCCCATCCTCCATCTGATGGTGGGCATATTCCATACCTTCGGGCAATTCACAATCCGGACCAATAGATTCCAATGCCTTATCCATTTCCTCCGGATCCCGGATCAGCCCCGAGTCCCAGTATTTCTCTATCAACTTCTGCAGTTCTCGATCGTTCTGCTCTGCCCCATGAAAACCGGGGGTACGAATGGGGCGGGATGCAAAAATCACTCCGCCCTGTTCAGCTAGTTCTCCAAGCTTGCGGGCCGTTTCCACTCGCATCAAGGCGGCTCTTTTCAGCATGAGTATTTTATAGGTATTGGGCAGCAGTTCCCCTTGATGGCTTACCCTGAAATGGCCTTCCCTGTCGAGAGACAAGGCATCCAGTGTACCAATCTCAGCCAGGTCAAACCTATTGCCTGGAAGCCACATCATATCCGGTTCTTCTTTGCCAAGAAAGGGACTGAAAGCGCGCTCTTCTCCATAGAGCGCCAGCAGGTCACAGACATAATCCCCGGTCTGCAGGATATACTGGCAACGTGTGATGTATTCTATCCAGGCGGCCGATTCAAAGAACCAGGTGTTGTTGCGGTGATTCTGGATGCCAAACATCCCCATGGTCATGCCGGGCTTGACATGTTCACCGAAAGGCTGGTGAGCCGATGAATGAAAAACAAAACGGTTCACCCCTTCACAGAAGGCCCGGTTGCCCTGTATCTTCATTAAGTATGGATGTGCAGTCCAATCACCCCGCATGCGGGTATAAGCTTCTGCTCCCACCACCTTTTTCCCGCTCAGACGGGCCGCGGAAGACATCACCTGGGTGACCCAGTTCCAGTTCTTCGATCGATTCTTAGGATCGGGAGAGTACCAGAATTCTGTCATGGGCCAGTCAACCATTTTAGCCACCCTGGAGGCATCGAAGGGGCCCCAACCGTAAGTTTCACCTGTCAGGGTAAGTCCACTGGCATGGCATTTTTCGTAGAAATAGAGAAAGTAATTTTCGTAGGTCAGGTCCGCGATGGTACTGCGCAAATCCCACAGAACACGTTCCGTATAATCCGTATTTTCGATCACCCTGCCTGTATAGCACAACAAGCGGGGGATCAGATCATAGGCACACCGCTCCTCGAAAATTCGTTCAAAGCCGTCGGTCCAGTTCTGATTATGCACCTCCCAGCTATCGATGGCGATGGAAGAAAAGGATGTTGATTCTTTAGCCATATCCGCCACCCTGTCCAGCAATGCTCTCCAGTGCAATGCGGCAGCCTCCCGGCTCAATTTGTCAATCTCCAGGCCCTGGGCCCCGTCGGAAGCGGGACCATTTTTTCTACCTGTACTGGTATAGCCGAAACGAACAAGCGTCCATGTACCTGATTCCGGGCTCCAGTCCAGCTTCCCCTCCTCATCCATCCTGTCTGACAGCACCAGGATATCCTCCTGGAATATCACAGCCTCAGCGGGCGCTTCCCTAAGTTCGGGTACAAATAAGTCATTGCCCAGATGCTTGGCAGACAGGACCTCCTTTGCTTTTTTATCGTTCAGTGATTTTCCGAACCAGTTTTCAAGCCGGTAGTCGGGCTTTTGAGGTGTTGGGAAAGCCAGAACTGCAATGTCCCTGTAAAAGTCTTCCACAGCCTCGGGCCGGGCGAGACAGGCACTATCGCCCGCCCTTAGTTCTGTTTCGGTCCAGACCACCATTTTCATGGAGTATTCGGGTGTCACCCATGGACCGCCGGTGCAGGACCACCCCGATGCATTCTCCATCCCCATCTCCAGGCCCAGGCGATCTGCTTCAGAGGCAGTATGGGTCAGGCACTCGTGAAACTCATCCGAATTATAGACCACGCCCCCATGGGGAAGTTGCCAGTTGATATCAAAGACATGGAAGCCCCCGAGCCCTACCTTTTTGAAAGCCTCCAGGTCCTTTGTTATCCCCGTCCGGGATACATGCCCGTTCATCCAGTGATACCAGGTCTGCGGCTTGGCGGAATCGGGCGGATTTTTAAAGGCTTCTTCTGTATTCGTCCGCCCGGACTCCCGCATGCTGCACGATATCATCAGCGGCAAGAACAGGATCATACACAGGATCTGCATCATCGCCTTTAAATTCATATTCCCTTGCTTCATGTTTGTAAGGCTTATTGGTGTGGGTATGCTGCGCTCACTCGCTGAACGCTTTAAGCATCTTTTCATTCTCCCAGACCAGGTTCCAGAGCCTGGTCTGCTCAAAACATCTGATGGTCCAGTAAGCGGTGCCTTTGAACTCAAAATCCAGGGCAGCTTTCTGCAGCTCTTTAACAAAAACAATGGCCTCGTCCAGGGTGGGCTCTTCCGCTTTAAAAGAACCAAACTCTGCCATGATCACTGGCTTGGTTTTCATCAACTCCTGAGCTTCGGCAGTGGTAAGCTTCATGTTTTCTGCAAAGTGCATAAAAACATCTTCACCTGTTCCTTTTGCTCCCCAGCGATAGATATGGAAGTCCAGAAAGTCAATGTCCTTACGCAGCAATTCCACTGCAGTGAACGGGAATCGCATATCCCCATTATCCTCCGTGCTTCTGATCCCTTTTGAATTATCAAAGGTCTTACCCACGGCTCCCATGGAAAAAGTCCCTTCGCCTATGAGCATACCAGGTGCATTTGCTTCCACCGTTTCCCTGATTTTTGTATAGTAATTCTGCATGGTGGCATTGGCCAGTGCACGCCTTTGGTCGTCATCCGACATGTCATACTTTGTTCCATCCATAAAGGTATAGGAACCCGACAGCTGGTTAAATGGAGCCTGGTTGCTATGGAATGCAAACTCATTGTGCATGGCAAGTCCAAAAAGGGTGTTGATCAACTCAGGATCCTTCTTTTTGATGTACTGAAGGAACAATTCGATGTAGTGTTGTTTTGCTTTGACGCCATCTTTCGAGAAAAAGTATTCCCTTCCTCCGGCCCCTTTGGAGATTGCTCTGAAATAGTCATTATTCGGCATCCCATCCATGCAGGGTATGACATAGATTCCATACTTTTGAGCACGGCTGAGAAAATCGATGAAATTATCTATGTAGGGTTCATAAAGCCCCTGTGTGTCCGCCGGGCCCGACATTGCTTGTACGGAGCTCGCAGATCCCGCACGTACAAAAACACGTACCACATTATATCCATTGGATTTCAATTTCCTCATCAGGATCTCGGCACGATCAGGATCGTAGCATTGAACCAGGTCTCCGAGCTGCACTTGGTGAAACAGGCGCTTGTCGCCTCTGCTCTCGGCTTGCTCCACAAAGGACACAGCCATCTGTGAGGCGACAAAATCGGGCGCAAAAACATCCACCGTACCTGTACGGATGCCGCAAAAATTCACTCCGTTGACAATAAACTCCTGTCCGCTTTCGGCCCCAACAAACCCGGCCTTCTCTCCTGCTTGTTTTTTGACGATGATTTTTTCGGCCGGTGCGGAAGCATAGAGCTTGCTGTAATCTACGTGGAGATCAACTTCCACCGCTTCCGACCTTTCCCCCCTGGTATCCACAGCGGTGATGAACAGGGAGCTGTGCCCTTGCAGCTGCGTAACATCCAGGCTGTGCAGGGGATAGCTGAGCTCGGCCACCAGCTCACCCTGATGGTCAGTAATGACAGCCCTGTCATAGGACTTGTAATCGGGTCGCCAATCAAAATGCAGGATTTCTTTACCGTCTTCGATGATCACATCAGCAAAATAGACCGGATATGGATTGGCCTTAAGATTACTGCTTAATGAAATGCACACCAGGAGTGCCGGAATAATGTTTTTCAGTAGTCGCATAGCTAATTTATTCGGGGTTAATGATCAAGGCACTCAGTTCCTCCATCAATGCCTGATGGTCTGGATCATCAGCCAAATTATTGTATTCGTAGGGATCCTCCAGCTGATTATACAGCTCCTTCCCCCTGGCACCTTTGTCCCATTCCGTGTAGCGCCATTCTGTGGTCTTCACAGACCTGCCCATCATATTGTCACGGATCATCACTGTAGTGACATGGTCCCGGAAAGAAGTTTCCGGATGCTCAAGTACTTCCTCAAAACTCTCTCCCTCCAGGTAAGCAGGAGTACCTTTGAGATCAAACATGGAAGCAAGGGTGGGATAGAAATCAAGAAATTCGACCATGGCATCGGTTTCCTTTCCGGCAATTTCTTCATTGCCCGTCACTATGATCAGCGGAGTATGGTGGCTCGTTTCATAAAGCGTACCCTTATTCCACCAGTTATGTTCACCCAGAGAAAAGCCATGGTCGCCGAAAAACATGATCACGGTGTTCTCCATTAAACCTTCTTCTTCCAGGGCATCCAAAACCTTGCCCAGCTGTGAATCCATAAAACTCGTACACGCATAATATGCACGGATGTACTCTCTCCTTTCCTGATCGGTGAATGTAGCAAATCCCGGGGCCCAATATTCCCCGACTGTGTGCTCGTAGGGTAGCGTCCATCCTTCAGGGATTTCAGGGGGGGTGCATATATCCAGGGGATAAGGTTCAAAGTACTTTTTCGGTGCAATAAAGGGATCGTGCGGTTTGGCCAATCCGAGTCCCAGGAAAAAGGGCTTCTCATGATCTCTCTTTAAAAATTCGATGGCTTTTGCAACGGTTTGACCTTCCTGCTGATCCTCATCCCCGCCTTCGGCCTCCAGCCATCTGCACCATGAATACATGCCTCCGGTAAGGTTCCTCCCGACCCCCTGTTTCCCAAGTTCGGTAGCTTTGAAATGGTATTCCTCGTCCCAGGCATTGGGATCGTGCTGTAATCCTTTGCCATGGAATACCTTGCCCACACTGAAAGTATAATATCCGTTCTGCCGGAACAACGCTGGCAGTGTGACGCGATCTCCCAGAACAGAACCAAGGGGTACTCCGTTCTTCAGGATCCCCAAAGTCTCGGGTCTTAACCCGGTGAGAAAAGATGACCTGCTTGGATTGCAGCCGGCAAAATTGTTGTATGCCCTGCGGAACAATAAACCTTTGGAGGCCAGTTTGTCAATATTCGGTGTCTGGACAATCGGATGCCCATAACATCCTACCGTATTATTCAGGTCATCCGAGACAATAAACAAAACATTGAGGGGCTTATCGGAAGATTCAGATCCGGTGCCTTTGCCACTCATGTTCATCCCGCATGAAGAGAACAGTGTGGCTGTTACAATGCATAAAACTGCAGTAATTCTTACCATGATTAGTTTGTTTTAGAATATCATCATTTAGATCCCATTACAGGCGCTTCATACTTGTAAGGGGGTTTGGTGTATTCATATTGCTTTTTTGCCTTTTTAAGCAGGCGCTTCATTTTTTTCAATTGCGAGGCAGCCTCCGGGGAGTGGATCAGGTTGGTCAACTCATGGGGGTCTTTCGCCAGGTGGTAAAGCTCGCCATGGTTGCCTTCCTCAGCCGATTCGTAAGGGTAGCTTATGTACTTCCACTCATCTGTACGGATGGAAAGGATGGTGGGGATACCCGGTGCATATTTTTCCTGGAAATATTCATAGAAGAAAGGAGTGGTCCGCCCTTCGGCCTTTCCATTCATTACCGGGACAAAAGACTCGCCCTGCATGGTCCCGGGAGTTTTCGCTCCGGCAAGCTCCAGGATGGTGGGCCCGATATCAATGTTGGCCAGCAAACCGTCGATCCGGGACCCGCCTTTCAGCATGGGTGGATAGCGCATGGCAAAAGGTACCCGGATCGATTCTTCATAGGCCAGTCGTTTGTCGCCGGATCGCTGCTCTCCAAAGAAAAACCCGTTATCGGCCATCATAATAATGACCGTATTATCCAGTCTGCCCTGGGCTTCCAGCAGGTCCAACACCTTGCCCAGGCCTTCGTCGATGGCCAGGAGACAGCGCAGCATATTCAATTTCCCTTTTTGTTGGGACTGCCAGCGGCCGGGGGGAACGCTGGCTGGAACAGGCTTTCCTTCGCTGTTGACCCATTTTTGGTAATGCACGCCGTACATAGCGATTCGGCGTCGCCAGAGCGGCCGGTCCGAAAAATCAATGTTCCAGCTCTCCGGCTCTTCCAATCTTCCTTCGGGAAAGGCATCCTTGTGCCTTTCGGCCGGGGTGAAAGGCCCGTGGCAGGCCTTGTGCCAGAGCAGGGCACAAAAAGGATTCTCCTGGTTTTCCTGGAGGAAGCTGACCGTCTTGTCGGTGAGAATATCGGTAATGTAGCCTTCTTCCGAGATCTCCCTTCCGTTCTCGTTGAGCTCTGGGTTATAGTATACGCCCTGCCCCTTGAAGCTCAGCCAGTAATCGAATCCGGGGCGCGGCCATGCATGGTGGTCCATGTGCCACTTCCCGATAAGGGCTGTTTTGTAACCCGCCTTTTGAAGGGCCTGGGGGAACTGCTCCAGGTAGGGTTCAGGATCCTGAATTTCATTGTAGCGCACCCCGTGGACGTGGGAATAGGTGCCGGTTAATATGGAGGCACGGCTGGGCGAACAGAGTGAGGTGGTCACCATCATGTTGTCAAATACCGCCCCCTCCTCTGCGAGACGTAGCATGTTTGGGGTTTCCAGGAAATCGAAACGCTCATGAAAAATGGCATCAGGCGCCATATCGTCCACCATGACGAATAAAAAATTGGGTTTCTCAGCCGCATAGGTCAGCGTTGTAACAAAAGCCATTGCCAATGCTGCCAGCCCTTTTGTAATTGGATTATTCATAGCTAGTTTCATTCTTGATTCTTGATTTTTGAAGTAATTTTTCTGTGCCAGCTGATATCTTCCCAGTAGCCCCTGAAGTGGGGATGGGTAAAATTAGAGCTGCAAATAAAGCGGTAATTGTCGTGCTTCCGGCAGAGATCAACAGAGATTTCAGCAGCCTCCTTTATAAACCTCCAGTCTACCTCCGGATGGTCGAACCAGCCTATACATCCCCAACCCTCGGTGTTCCCGCAAACCACCTTATGTTTCCGGGCATCATTTGCCACCTGGCTTATCTTTGCATCCATCCAGTCCATCTCCAGCTTCCTGTTTTCCTCCCAATAGCTTCTCAGCTTGCTGTGCAGGGCTCTCAGATCCACATCAACTCTCCCTTGATGCATAACTCCCATACCGGGAATAGTTTGGTGGTCCTCAAACCAAATATGCCTGTCGATAGCATCAAAACTGCTGCAGTCAACACGACCATAAGATCCTGTGATTGATGCAAAATAATCACATTGCGGAAACAGTGCTCTGATATCCTTAATCAGCTTATTAAGGAATACATTATAGTCAAATTTAAGCTCTGATGCAGATGCTTGTTTCTTTATATTGTTGTCAGGAAGCGCGAGGTGAGCATCGGGACTATTCAGCTTCGCCTGCTCCCCTTTCATTGCTTTCTTCAGCCAGTCGTAGCCATGCCAGTCGGGATATTCGTTCAGCAGATCCACATACAAAATATTGTCATCCAGCAGGCCGTTCTGATCCAGGAAGGCAAGGGTCTCTTTCCAGGCCCGGAGCAATCCACCCTCTTCATTAAAAATAGCTATCCGATCGGTCCCATGTCGCATGAACCAACTGGAGAGACCGACTCTGATTCCATATTTTTTGCACAGGGGAAGGAATTCCAGCAGGGCTTCCCGGGGACGAAAGGACATGGTGACCTCGTTTCCCCACATCTTCATGACCCACTTATCCCACACCGAGCGGAATTCTTCCTGCACACTCCCATCGCTGTCTGCTGCCACAAACTGAGGCATGCAGTCGATTCGTATGGAATCATAGCCCCGCTCGGCAAGCCCTTCCAGTACCTTGTCCCAGTTCTCAAAGGACCCGTAACGGTGGTGCCGCAGGATCCAGCTGAAGTCCCACATGGCAATGGCTGTGGGCCGTGAAAGTTGGGACACCCTGCCCTGGACCGGATTCGCACCTGGCCTGCATCCTGCCATACTGCCCGAAAGAGCCATTGAACCAGCGGCAAGAGAAACTGTTTTGATAAAATCGCGGCGATTGTTCATCATCGTTTAATGCTTAAATAAGACTATTTCATGATCTCTGTAAGATCCCCGACTGATATTTCGACATCGGGGTAAAACAATGGGCTGGCCATATATTTTAATAAGCTAAGTCGCAGCTGACGGGCAACAGGGCGGCTTTCGAGATCAGTGATAATGTCCGTTGCACAGAACACCAGGCGTCCGGAGCCCACCTTCGCTTCGAAGACCATCGCCAAATGACGATGCTCATGAGGACTGTCCACTACGCCTACAATCGGTCGCAGGGCAGCGGGAAGTGAATCCAGTCTGACGGCCGAAGATTTCATAACAGGGTCCCACCATTGCCAGTTGCTGTGAAATTCCGTAGGAAAGTCAGCCAGTGCCGGGTTTGCCGGATCACACAAAATCCCCATGGTTTTGGAAACCTGACGGTGCTTCATTAAGGAATTCCAGAAGACAGGGGTGAAGGTGCCCGGGACAGCATCTTTCAGATCTTCTGTTTCCGGGCAAAGCAGGACCGTACCGCCGGCCTGCAGCTTGTCGATAGCAGCCTTATCCAACGAGCGGATCAGACTTATTCCCTCAGGGGCAGGCATGGCCTTCTCTTCAGGATACACCCACAGGTCCCAGCTATTGCTGGTCGATCCGAGCGTCTCGACGTTCAGTCTCAATTTTGTAGCTTTTTGAACCGGACTCAGGTCTGCCGTGATCTCACCTATTGCCGTGAGTTCGCCCTGAGCTGCAGCGTGCTCAAACTCGCCTGAGGCATAAATGCGTCCGTGGGAATCCTGCAAGCGCCAGATAGTCCTCAGATCGGGCAGGTCTGAGGGACCATAGTTCGACAACTCCAGCGTGGCTTGAAACTGATCGGTATTGGTCCAGGTACGCTTGGCCAGTCGTGCAAGCGCAACCACCGGTCCGCATGAAGAGCGAAACTCCTCCGGTGTAATCAACCCCTTCGACTCCCAGAGGGAGTTCAGGATTCCCACCGTAGAAGTGCCCTGGCCCGTATAATCGTGCAGGTCCAGCAGCTGGAAGCCACCCATGTTCGGCGTGCGCAAGGCAGATTCAATCTCTTCGCGATAAAGGGCTACAGCGAGCTGCCCGGAAGCACGCATATAGTCATTGGCCAGCTCCAGTCTTCCTTTTTTGCGAAGATCGTCCCGGAAAGTCTCATAATTAAATGCACGTTTTGCACCATGATAGCGGCTTATTTCCTTCAGGTCAGGATAGACCTGCCATTGTCCCACTTCGTGCGACATCACAGGCCGGTCTATCCCCTCGATGGCATCCCGATAGTCAAAGGTGGTATTGGGCGGGTCTGTATTGAAGCGCGACCAGTCAATGACAGTCCCCCCACTCCAGCGTATGCCGGCCAGAGCACTGGGTCTTACAGGTCCCCATGCACTTACATAGAAGTCATCATTGCGACCGGGAGTATAAGGTTGGGTCGAACAGGTATATAAATGGCGGGGATCCGCCTCCTGCCCCCAGGCGACCTTTTGCATTAAGTTGGCCTTATGCTTTGCAAAGAATTCCGAATCCGGATAGGTCACCAGCTGCTCGTTGCCCATGGAAACAAAGAGCATGGAAGGATGATTGCCATAGGTGTACACCATGCGCTTGAGTTCCTCGAAAAGATAATCCGTCACTTCTGAAGGTTCACTTGTTGGACAGCTGGTACCGGGAACCTCCACCTGGAAATAAAAGCCGAGTTCGTCTGCGGCACGAAATGCGGCATCAGGAGGCGTGCAGGAGTGAAAGCGGAACATGTTCAGCCCATAGGATTTGGCCACCAAAATAATCTTGCGCCATGACGCTACATCCATGGGTGGATAGCCAGTCAGCGGGAAGATGAAATCCTCAAGTGTTGCCCGCATAGTGGTGGGCCGGCCATTCACCGTAAATTGAAGCCCCTCACGCCCAATCTCACGCATACCGAAACGGAGCTCTTGACGATCCAGCACCACGCCATCCCTGTCAACTAATTCAGCGCTCAACAGATAAAGATCAGGTGAAAATTCATCCCACAGCTTCACTGGTTTTTTCAGGGATAGCTTTTCCTCAAAGCTTTGCTCAGCATCACCCGAAAGCTTCAGGCGAAATTCACTCTGAGAAGTGAGCTTCGCTTCCTGGCTATGCAGGGGACTGCATTTTACGCGCAGTTCAAGCGAAGCCTGGGAGCTGTTCCCATTTTTAACCCGGCTCTTGATCGTAATGGCTCCTTTCCTGATATCGGGATATACATCCAGGGAAGCAAGATGCTGGGCTTCTGCCACCCGCATCTCCATTTTCCCGAGAATTCCATTCCAATTGTATCCGAACAGGCTATGGTGCCCGCCACAATTGAGCTTAGCATTCTTTTTATTGTCCTGACTCAGATCATAATGAAGTTTGATATCCTGAGCCTCTACCACGCTTTTCCCTTTTTGATTGGCATTGTCCACCAGAATGGTAAGACGATGCTTTCCGGGCTTCACCTGAGCTGGCAGCTTGTAAATGTGTGGGGCCAGCAGACTGTTGCGTGTGCCTAAATATTCATCGTCCAGCCAGACAAAAGTCTCCCACTGGCAGCGCTCGAAAAAGAGCGATATCTCCTTATTGCTCCATTCTCCTGGTATGTTCACCTCACGCTGATACCAGACGGCGCCCTGGTAATTATAAATGGCTGTGAAATCCCGTAGGGTCCCGGTGGTCGCAGGCTCACGGCGAGGGTTCGTGTCGACGGTTCCCGGCAGTGTGGCAGGATCTCCGCTAAAGCTTTGCTCGAACCATTTTTCCTCAATGCCGGTGTCCGACTCATCCATTCGGATCTCCCATTTACCAGCCAGTGAAATGGCATTGGAGTCCTCAGCGGCAAATGCATTCCCCACCCAAAAGGCCAATAATAAAGTGCAAATCGATAATTTCATGTTGATATAATTTTTCATACTGTTTCTTATCCTTCCTGACTTAGCCTAATGGGCTGCAAGTTCTGCCTGCTCAATTTTCAGGGCTTTAATTTGCTCCACCAGATCCGATCTCATCTCTTTGATGACAGATTCATATTCAGGCTTGTCTGCCAGGTTAGCTTTCTCGAAGGGATCTTTTTTCAGATTACAGAGCTGTACCGGATCAAAATAATTCCCGAAATATTTATCCGTGTTATAGCGTTGGGGGTGCCAGCCGACCCGGCGGGTTTTCTTGCTTTGCTGATGAAACTCGGTCTGTCCGCTCACCACGGCATTGCGGACTTTGTCCGGTGCAAAATACTCGATATACTTGTAATCGCCCTGAATCAGCGCCCGGGCATAATTGATTTCCAGCAAGACATGATCACGCCCTTTATAATCTTTCTCTCCGAGCAGCAGCGGCGCAAAGCTTTCGCCATTGATGGCCGCGTTTTTGGGGATCTGCGCACCAACGATTTGCGCCAGGGTTACCAGCAAATCGATATTGGCACAGAGCGCATCGCTTCTGCCCTGCTGCTTGATTTTCTCCGGCCAGCGGATCACGCAGGGCACCCGCGCGCCTTCGTGCGGGGTATTCTTGGCAACCTTCTGGTGATCACTCAAATAGATAAAGATGGTATTGTCGTAGTTACCGGTCTCCCTGAGTTTTTGATCAATGGCCCCCAGGGCGTAGTCCACCATCGTCAGCGAATTCGTTTGTCCAGGATCCCCGCCTGCGGCTAAAATCTGCTTATTTGCTTCTTCGATGTCCGGAAGCACGCCCGGGATTTCATCGAGCATTCCTGCCGGGGTGCAGATCCGACCATCCCGGCGAAAGCGATGCTTGCCGGCGCCCGAAACTCCATGTGGGAAATTGATCGGAAAATAGAGAAAGAAGGGCTTTGCCTGGTTTTCTTCAATGAATTCGAGCGCACCCTGAGTGCACCAGTCCAGATTGAAGCTCCGTAACTGAGGGGGAAAAAAGAAAGCGTCGGCATTCTCGGAATATACCCGTTCCGCATAATCCCACCGGTAGAGTTCCTTGAGCTCTCTGACAAATTCCCTGTGTCCGGCTGCAATCTCCGCCTCCGCCTCCGGGCTCAGAGGATCTTCTTGTGTGTATTTCTTATAAATCGCACGCATCTTCGTATAGCCATCTTCGCAATGCATTTTCCCTGCAATGCCCGTCCGGTATCCGACGGATTTAAGCATCTTCGGGAGGTTGTATTGCCCAGGCTTGACATGCGTGTTCCAGGTAATGTTGTGAACGGTCTGTCCGGGTGCGAAGTCGTTGCTGAGGTTGTGCGCGGTGGATGCATATTTTCCGGTAAGCAGGGAATAGCGACAGGGAGTGCAAACCGGCGAAGTGATGTAAAACCGGTCAAAGATCAGCCCCTCTTGCACGAGCTTATCAATATTCGGAGTCACCACAAGCGGGAACTCCGGTGCATCTCCGCTCAAGCGCTCCGTGGAGGGAAACTCCATCAGATCGTAGCCGGATCCCATTCCCGAAAAATCCAGATCATCCATAAGAAAAATGACCACATTCGGCTTTTCGGATGCCCGTTCGAGGGCTCTCACGCCCATGGAAAAAACAGCTAGCAGCGAGACAAAGCAAATAATTCGCTCTTTCTTCATAACAGCAGTATTATTTATTATCAAATGCCTTCAGCATCTTTCCATTATCCCACGTGAGGTTCCAGATCCTGGTCTGCTCGAAGCACCTCAAGGTCCAGTAACAGCTTCCTTTGAAGCCAAATTCCAGGGATGCCGCATCCAGCTCTTTCACAAAAACGATGGCCTCATCCAGGGTGGCCTCGTCCTCATTAAAGGAACCATACTCCCCCATCAGAATGGGTTTGCTTTTCATCAACTTCTTACCCTCACGCGTGGTAAGCTTCATGTTCTCGGCAAAGTGAAGGAATACGTCTTTGCCCGTACCCTCGGCACCCCAGCGGTACACATGGAAGTCCAGGAAATCAATATCCGTGTTCAGCAACTCCACTGCAGTCATGGGGAAGCGCTGGTCTTGCACCCCCTCTATGGCCCGGATGCCTTTGGAGTTGTCATAGGTCTTCCCCACTGCCCCCATGGAGAAGGTTCCCTCGCCAACGGGCAAACCAGGGGTATGGGCCTCCACGGCCTCCTTCATCTTTGCATAGTAATTCTGTATGGCGGCATTGGCCAGGGCACGCCTGTCATCATCGTCCGCCATATCGTAGGTGCTGCCGTCAATAAAGGTGTAGATACCCGAGAGCTGGTCAAAGGGAGCCCCGTAACTATGGAAGCAAAATTCGTTCTGCATGGTCAGGCCAAGCAGGGAATGGATCAGCTTGGGATCCTTGTCTTTGATGTACTGAAGGAACAATTCCATATAGTGCTGCTTGGCTTTGATGGCATCTTCTGAAAAAAAGACACCCTGCCTGGAGGGCCCGTTGTAGAGTTTTTTGAAATAATCATTATCCGGAATCTCGTTTCCTGTAAAACAGGGCATTACATAGATGCCATACTTCCGTGCACAGCTCAGGAAATCAACGAAATTGTCCATGTATGCTGCAGAGATCCCTTCTGTTTCCGGCGGTCCGGCCAGGCCCCAGGCCCTTGTAAGCTGAGACCCTCTCTCCCCTGGTTTTACAAATACCCGCACCAGGTTATAGCCATGGGATTTCAGGAGACGCATCATGATCTCGGTACGATGGGGATGATAAATTTGCACCCGCTCACCCAGTTCCGGCAGATGAAATAAGCTTCTGGCAGGAGTTTTGTTGGCCTGCCTGATCCTGTCAATATGTGCCTCTGTGGCAATGATATCCGGCTCAAAAGAATCGTGTCCGGCCAGGCGTATACTGCAGTAATTCACACCTTTGCCAATGAACTCCTCCCCGCTTTCTGTCCCATAAAAACCGGCACTTTCCCCTTTATGCCTTTTGATCAGAATCCTTTCGGGGGGTGCCTCCGCCAGCAGATGGCTAAAGTCTTCGCGGAGCTCTACCTCAACCGCTTCCGACATCTCCCCATTGATGCCCACTGCGGTGACAACCAAGACCTCATGCCCCTTCAGTTGGGTGATGTCCAGCTTGTTCAGGGGATAGCAGAGCTCGGCCACCAGAGCACCCTTTTGATCCGTAATGATGGCCCGGTCATAACTTTTATAATCGGGGCGCCAGTCAAAGTACAGGATCTCCTTACCTTCTTCCTGGACCACACCGGCAAAATAAACCGGATAGGGATTTGCCATAAGAGAGACGCTTAATGATAGACACATTAAGACTGCCGGGAGAATTTTTCTCAGTGTTCGCATGATTATTCTTTTCTTGGTTCCTGGTTTTTTAACTTATTATTCGCTGAATGCCTTAAGCATTTTTCCGTCCTCCCACATCAGGTTCCAGAGCCTGGTCTGCTCGAAACATCTCATGGTCCAGTAGCAGCTACCTTTGAATCCGAATTCCAGGGCGGCCTCCTCCAGCTCTTTCACAAAAACGATGGCCTCATCCAGGGTGGCCTCATTCTCCTTGAATGAACCAAACTCTCCCATGAGGATGGGCTTGTTTTTCATTAATTCCTGGCCTTCTGGCGTAGTTAGCTTCATGTTATCGGCAAAGTGCATGAACACATCCTTGCCCGTCCCCTTTGCTCCCCAGCGATAGACGTGGAAATCCAGGAAATCGATGTCCGTTTTCAGCAGTTCCACCGCCGTCATGGGAAACCTCCGGTCCTTGTTGCCTTCTATGGTTCTGATTCCTTTTGAATTATCATAGGTCTTCCCCACGGCCCCCATGGAGAAAGTCCCTTCGCCTACGGGCAAACCCGGAACATTCGCCTCCACCGTTTCTTTCATCTTTGCAAAGTAATTCTGAATGGCGGCATTGGCCAGGGCCCGCCTCTGCTCATCATCAGTCATGTCATAGGTGCTCCCGTCGATAAAAGTATAAGTGCCCGACAGCTGCTTAAACGGGGCTTCATAACTATGGAAGGCAAACTCGTTCTGCATGGTCAGTGCCAGCAGTGAATTGATCAGTTCTGGGTCCTTCTCTTTGATGTACTGAAGGAACAATTCCATGTAATGCTGCTTGGCCTTGATCCCTTCTTCCGAGAAAAGAATTTCCTGCCTGGAAGCACCTTTGGAGAGTTTCTTAAAGTAGTCATTGTCCGGCATCTCGTTCTCTGTGAAACAGGGCATTACATAGATGCCGTACTTCCGGGCACGGGTCAGGAAATCAATAAAATTATCCAGATATGGAGCGTACAGCCCCTTTGTGTCCGCCGGGCCTGACATTCCCCTGACATTTGTATACTCAGAACCCCGCCCTCCGGGTTTTACAAAAACCCGCACCAGGTTATAGCCATTGGATTTCAGGGTCCGCATTATGATCTCGCTACGGTGTGGATCGTAGAATTGAATAAGGTCGCCAGGTCTTACATCGTGATAAGAACCCCTCTCAGGATTCCTGTTGCCACGCTGAATACGGGAAACCTGAGCATCGGATGCTTCAAAAGAGGGTTCAAATGAATCATGATCGGCCAGACGGATGTTGCAATAATTCACCCCCTTTGCGATAAATTCCTTTCCACTCTCAGAACCCACAAATTTGGCATTCCCACCCCTCTGCTTTTTAATCAGGATCCTTTCGGCCGGTGCATCGGCATACAGGCTGCTGAAATCTTTGCGGAGATCAACCTCAACCGCCTCCGCCTCCTCCCCATTGATGCCCACAGCGGTGATAACCAGGGCATCATGGCTCTGGATCAGTGAGATATCCAGGCTGTTCAAAGGGTAGCTGAGCTCGGCCACCAGATCACCTTTATGATCTGTAATGATGGCCTTGTCATAGCTTTTATAATCAGGTCTCCATTCAAAGTGCAGGACCATTTTTCCCTCCTCTTTAATCACACCGGCGAAATAAACCGGATATGGATTTGCCAGAAGAGAAACGCTTAATGAAAGACACATTAAGACTGCCGGTATTAATTTTTTGAGTAATCGCATAGCTATTCTATTCTTGGTTCTTGATTTCTTAACAGGCCTATTTTCGGATTTGTAACTGTCGGATCGTAGGCTTCATTTTTTATGGGGCTAAAGCATCCCACCTCCTTCAAATGTTTATCAATAAGCCCATCCAGTTCATTGACCACTTCCGGGTAAAAAGCGGCCATATTGCAATCTTCATGAATGTCCTGTTTCAGCCTATACAGCTCATAGAAGTTTTGTCTGTCCGGTCCTTCTCCGTAAGCGCGGATAAGCTTCCACTCATTATTGATAATAACATGGGAAGGAATATTCTCACAGGGAATGGTATAATGAGGAAAATCGATGAAGATCCCATCCCTTTTAATGGGCCTTTCTCCAAGCAGGACAGGTACCAGGCTTTTCCCGTCAATGGGTTTTTCACCCGGCCTGTATTTGATGCCAAGCATTTCCAGAATGGTAGGAAAAATATCGATGCTGCAGATAACCTCATCGGATACAGTGTTTTCCTTTACCCTGCCCGGCCAGTGTACAATCCACGGAACCCTTATCCCCCCTTCGTGTACGTTTCCTTTACCCTGCCTGAGGGGATAATTATTTGTGGCCGTCAGACCATTCGTTGAAACATACATCAGTCCCCCGTTATCCGAGGTAAAAATAATGGTGGTCCTGTCCAGCAGGTCCATGGCTTCCAGTCCGTCCAGCAATTTTCCCAGGCTCTGGTCCATACTTTCGATCATGCCGGCCATCACCGCATTACCCTGCCGGCCTCTGGGATCTGTCTTATCCCTGTATTTGTCCACCCTGTATTTTTCGGCATGAAGGGGAGTGTGAACGGCATAGTGCCAGAGGTTCATATAAAAAGGCTCATCCTCATGATTCCGTATAAATTGCAGAGCCTCCTTCGTAAGGCGGTCGGTCAGATACTCACCCTCCGGACCATCTTCAATATAGGGATTCTTGTAGGGGGAGAAATATGATGGGGGCCAGCCCAGGTGCCATCCGGCGATATTGTAATCAAAGCCCTGTTCCCCCGGATAAAATGGTTCTTCTCCAAGGTGCCATTTACCAATATGGCAGGTGGTATACCCTTCCTTTTTCAATACTTCAGCCAGTGTTGTTTCCTCCACGGGCATAAAGGTCCTGATCCCGGGCGTTGACATTTTTTTCCAGGGCTCATTTTTCTTTTTGGGTGTAAGATCTTCCTCCGGGTTTGCCGGAAGGTGCGCACTGGCCGAAGTAAGTTCGAAGCGGGACGGATACCTTCCCGTCATGATGGCCGCCCGGGTGGGTGAGCACAACGGATTGGCCGCATAGGCCCGGGTGAAGCGCATGCCCATCTCTGCAAAACGGTCAATATTAGGCGTTTCATAATACTGGCTGCCGTAAACCCCGCAATCCATCCATCCCATGTCATCCACCAGAAAAATGATCACATTTTGCATCTCCTTTTGGGTATCTGCCGGGATAGCATACAGGTAATTACCCGCTAAAACTAAAACAGCAATTGCCTTTAATAATAATTTGCTACACCTCATTTCAATGTTTATTATGAATGATTAATTCAAACCTACAATTCCGAAGTTGCCAGATATTCGCCCGACGGGATTTCGAATATTGTATATCCATCCTGAAAGTTTATTTGTTCAGGCTCAAACAAGTCCGACAGTTTCTTCCCGTCAAGCCAAACATGATCGGCACTTCTGCTTGGGATATGGACCGTTGATGCTGTATTTGCGGGAATAGTAAAACCATATTCAAACCGGCCGTTTTCCAGCTTCCATCCGGCTTCAATTATACCGCTGATGGAATGGTAACTTCCATTGGCCCAGGTCAGGGTACCACCGGGAAGTGGCCTGAGAATAAAATGCCTGAAACCGGGTGAATCCTTATCAGGCTGAATACCAAGTATGTTTTCGTACAGCAGTTCCCCGATAGCCCCGAATGCATAATGATTGAAAGAGTTCATTCGTGCATCCTGAAAGCCACGCCCTTTCACATAAGCGTCCCATCGTTCCCACATTGAGGTAGCCCCCTGCACGATGGAATAGCCCCAAGAGGGGAATTCTTTCGTTTCAAGCAGCTGAAATGCTTTTTCTGTATACCCCCTTTTTACAAGCTCCTTCATAAGGCATTGGGTGGAATGAAAGCCGGTATTCAAACGTCCGCCATAGGGGATGAATTTCTCGATCATTCTTTTTTCAAATATCTCTTCCATGTGTTTCGGAAAGATTCCAAAATTCAGGGCCATGGCATAACATGCCTGGGCATCACCCTCTATTATCCCATCTTCATCGACAAAATGTTCAAGGAAGGCCTCCTGGATTTCTGAAGCCAGTTTTGAATAGTAACGGGCTTTCTCACTCTTTCCGCTTAACTCTGCCATATCTGCGAGTGTATTCACAGAGTTATAAAACATTATTGTGGAAAACACAGATGAAGGTATCTGCGCCCCTGTTTCCGGGAATCCTTCCGCCTTCAAAGTATTACCATTAAGCCAGTCGCCATAATCCAACCCCAGTCCGCTTTCCCAGATCAGGCCCGGATTGCTTTCCCTGATATTTCCAATATATCGTTCGTACGCATCGAAATGGTCTTCAATGATTTCCAGATCTCCGTAATTAATATACATGTGATAGGGAAGCGTGATGGCTGCATCTGCCCATCCCGGTGCATTGGTAAAATGCTTTTCATAAGCGAAAGGATGGGGTGCGAAATCGGGAAATGTACCTCGTTCAGATTGGGCATCCAGTACATCGATCATCCATTTATTGTAAAAGGCCGCCATATCGTAGTTAAACATGGAGGTCTGGGCAAAAACAGCAACATCTCCCAACCATCCGCACCGTTCATCGCGCTGGGGACAGTCGGTGGGAACTCCCTGCATATTGCTTATGTGCGACCTGTGTATGTTTTTGTAAAGCTGATTGAGCATGGGATTGGAACATGCAAATGATCCTGTCCGGGACAGATCCGAAGCAATAACCCTGGCCTGAAGGATACTTTTATCCGGTGTTTTATCCAGGCCCTGTACCTCTACAAATCTGAATCCGTGGTAGGTAAAACGTGGTTCATACTCCAATTCCCCTGAAGGACCCAGAATAACGGTATCGGTCTGAATAGCTGCACCCAGGTTATCCGTATAAAGCTCTCCTTGATCATCAAGGATCTCTCCGTGTCTTAATACGATCCGGTCCCCCGGGCTTCCTTCAAGCCGGATATTGCACCATCCTGCAATATTTTCCCCCACATCAAAAATCAAATGACCCTCCTTTGATTCTACCATGCTTTTTGCTTCATGTGTTTCGATAACCTTTATGGGCTGATTGACCTGGGGTACCAGGCTGACATCCACCCGGAGATCCACTTCTGCACTTTCCCATGCAGAATCATCGAACTCTTTTGTTCTCCATGCTTCAATTTCCTTGTTTGCATCGTAGGTTTCACCTATGAAATTATCGGCAAGACGAATGGGTCCGTTTCTGTGAATCTTCCAGCTGTCGTCACTGACTATGGTTTCTTTTTCACCATCCGGGTATTCAAGCTCCATCTGGAAAAAGAAGCGCCGGTCCAGACCATAGACTCCTCTTTTGGGAAAATAAAAACTCCAGCGGCTTGGCCCGAGCATACCCGCGTACCACCCGTCGGCAAGCTGCACTCCGATCACATTGCTGCCCTCTTCCAGAAGATGGCTTACATCAAGAACCTGGTATTGTACCCGTTTATGATAGTCGGTCCACTCGGGAGCCAGTACCCTGCCGTCGGGGGATTGGCCATTCAATGATAATTCATACACGCCCAGGGCTGAAACACAGGCAATTGCCTTTTCCGGCCTGGCCTTTAACTCTATTTCCTTGCGCAGCATGGGTGAAGGTGGAATGGGCCGGCTTTCGGGGTAGGGAGGTGTGTTGGTAATACCATCCGTTAGCATGTCTGGATCATACCCGTCTTCACGGTCTATTTTTATGAGCGCATCCTTATAGCTAACCTCGCATCCGGCAGACAACACCCTTTCTTCAGCGATAACCTGGAGTTCGGCAAGAGAGAAAGCAAACATTCTTTCCGGATCGCCCTTGTCCTCATAATCGTAAATGCGGTGATCATATTTCTGTAATTCCGTAGCTACAAATCGCACATAGCGCCCCTGAACATCCCCCAGTGATATATCAATGGGATTCCCGCCCGTGGGCCGGGAAGGATCTTTCTCAGCACCTTTCGTCCAGTTTTCTCCATCGCTGCTCAGCTCAATCCGGTATGCAAGCGGGAAATAATAGTCCTCTATCTGTCGGATGTTGTTATGGGAAGGGTAAAGCCTGACTTTATCACATTGTGTGATCCTGCCCAGGTCGATTTGAACCCATTTTTCTTCAGAAGGCTTGTCGGTGAATGCGCTCAGGTAACCAATATGCTTATATATCAACGGATACTCAAGGGGAGGTTCCGGATGATCTCCTATCCAGTAAGCTTTCCAATCTGCTTCATCAAAGGATCCGGTGATAAAGGTGGAGGTTTCGCTCCAGTTTGAGACCTTTCCATCCCGGTCCCAAACCCTGACTTTCCAATAATACTTTGTAAGGGACTCCAGCCTGTCTCCTTGCCATTTAAGGTTAAAAGTTTGATCTCCTTCTCTTTTCCCGCTGTTCCAGACATTGCCTTTGCCATCTTCAATTTTTGCTTTTTGATCACTGACAATAAGCTGCCAGGCAGTTTGCCCTTGCCCCTTTTGTGTTGAGACAAGCTCCCAGCTGAATCGGGGCGATGTTTTAGAAACAACTGCCTCCTCCATATATTCACATTTCAGGTTCCGGGCAGAGAATTCTGTTGTTATCTCTTCAGCGCAGGCTCCCAGCAGTAAAAAAAGGATAATGGGTATTATATATGAAACAGCTTTCACCTTGATTCCTATTTCAGTACCCTTTTGTAATTCTCAACGATCAATCCTGCATATGGCTCAGCATATTGTATCAGCTTATTCATGTCGGATTTCGAAAGCTTTCTCAGTTCATTCAGCACCTTTACATTATCTTCCACTTCAGATGTAAATCTGCAACCACTGCATAAGCTTGAAACCGGAAGAGAATAAACATATTGATGAAGATTTGCATAAGTTAACTCCGTTTTACTGACCACATCGGGAATATCTTTGGTACTGATGTCCTGTGGTGTAGTATCAATTCTTCCTCCCATCATGCTGCCACCGGCCATGGTTTTCATAGCAATCACTCCATATTTTTTCTCCATAAGAACCGGTAAAACCTGATCTTCAAAGGACTCAAACGATGGATCGCATACATTCAATGGCATCTGGCATGTATCCAGCTCAATTCCCAGCTCATCCAGTCTTTTCAGGAAATACAAATGCGTCACTGGTGATCTGTGCCCCGTAAAACCAATATACTTTGCCTTGCCCTTTTCCCTGGCCGAAAGAAAAGCATCCAGCACACCCGCATCAATTCGGTCATCAACATCTTTGGGAGTTCCCAGATTATGTATCTGCCAAAGGTCGAGATAATCAGTTTTCAGTGCTCTCAGGGAAGCATCCAGCATCATGTTAACGTCCGCTGCAGTTTTGCCGTGGGCTTTTGTCATCAGGAAAATCTGGTCACGGTATTTCGGGATCAGGAACTTTCCCATGTATTCCTCAGCACGGCCTTGATGGTATACCCGGGCATTATCGAAAAAACGAACTCCAAGTTCCATGGAACGTTCGATCATTCTTTCTGCTTCCAGGTCTTTCTCAGTAAATCCCAGATGGTATCCACCTAAACAAAATGCTGTTACTTTTGTCCCATCCCTGGTCAATTGACGCTGAGGAAGAATAGTACTCCACTTGTCTTTTTCCGGGATTGCTGAAACCCATTCAGCCACCAGGGCAAAGGCTGCTACAGTAGCTGTCTTTTTAATAAACTCTCGTCGGTTTTCCATAGTTATGAGATGTTTAATTTGTTTCTATCTGACGGTAAGCACCCAGCTCACTGCGTCCATGGTAATAAGTTGCACCTGCCCCGCATCATCCACCAGGTAATGGATCGGTACGATGCCATGCCCGGTCTGGACATAGCTATCCATCTTCACTTCACCCCCCTGAACCGGTACCTCAATCTCACCATCGTAACGCAGGATCTGGTCGGGTCGCAGTGCGGCATCGTCGAGCATATCAAACACCAGCGGGGCATTCTTTATGCTGCCGGAAGAAAGAAGCGGCAGAAGTGCCCAGCGGTGGATCAGGGGATTTGTAGTTGTGCTCTGTCGTGACCAGGACCCGGCTTTGATGGATAAGGTTTTACCGTCCCATGTCCCTTTTTCAATGAATTTGACATCATCCTTGCCCTCTATACCCGCCTCCATTTCCCATTTAGTCATGGTATTCTTTTTCCCGCTAAGCTGCATCGATGTTTTAACCATGCTGCCGCCCGGGCTTGCTGTCTTATTTCCGCTGCTGCGTATCTCAGTAATTCTGCATTGGTCATTTTCGAAGTATACATTTACAGAACCCGCGGGTATGTTCTTCGATTTCTCCTTAGCACCTATCAATATCTGCAGGGTGTATTCTGCTGAAAAATTACCGCTCATAGCGGCCCCGGACACAGGTGAGAACCCTGGCAGATATCCGGTAATGGGTGATATGGCGCAAGGTTCTGTGTAGGGATTTGGAACAAAATTAAAAGCGCTCTGCTTCTTCCCTGTTTTGGATTTCTCAGTCTGTGGAGCCGTGTTGTTTAATATGGCTTCCTGTTCCATGTTAAGCTTAAAATCCCCATAATAATTCAGGTAAGCCAGATGTCCCCTGTTCTTCTCCGGGGGCTCATAAACCTCAACCTTATCCAGATATTCTCCAAGGAGCACCCTGTGCCTTGCCCTTACTTCTTTACCCACCTCGCTTGCGGCAAGATTGTTCGTTTCCAGAGGATCTGCCTTCATGTCGAAGACCTTCGTTGCCTGATTGTTACAATAGAAAATAGTCTTGTATTGCCGGTCACGGACAGCCACCTGGTTGCCATGGAAAGACTCGCCCACAATATGGTCACGCCAGGTTTGCCCCTTTTTTCCTTCCACCAGGGGCCGGAGGCTCCTGGCAATTGTCATTTCCGGCATCATGGGTACCTGGGCGTAATCGCAGATCGTTGCTGCAATATCCACACCGATGGAAAGATGCTCATCGTCCTGCACTGCTTTCATCCCCTTGCGTGGGTCAACGATGATGGTGGGCACCCGCCAGGCTTCATCTTCCAGGTATCCTTTGCTGACATTACCGTGAAAACCAACTCCGTCGCCATGATCTGCAACGAAGATCACCACCGTGTTGTCGGCGAACCGTGAATTCTTCAGGGCATCGTACAGACTGGCAATTTCTGCGTCTACCATCTCCACCCAACGGTAATAACTGTAGATGTACCAGCGCCATTCCAATTCTGTCCAGTCGCTGTAAAACCTCCCGGCCTTCCCCTGGCTGGTCCAGCTCTCCGGCAGCGGAGGCAATTTGTCTTCCATCTTGCCTGCAAAGGGGAACTTCCCCTGTCCTCCTGCGGCACCGGCAGTGTAACAACAATCATGCGGGTTCATGAACCCGGCATTCAGAAAGAAGGGTTTGTCTCCTTTATAATTCTCCAGGAATCCCATACAGGCCCTGGCTACTGCTCCATCCATGTATTCCCCCTTGCCCAGGGGTTTGCCGTAAAGCAGATCAAAGCTCTTGCCAACATCCCTGCCGGGAATGTGCCACTTACCTGCATATGCGGCTTTATAATTGCCCTGCTTAGTGAGCCACTGACCCAGATCGGGGATGTCGGGACGGCACAATTCGCCATTGGTAGCAACACCTGTTTCGCAGGACATTCGGCCAGTGTACCAGCTCGCCCGTGCCGGACAACATTGTGGCATAGCGGTGTATGCGGCACGAAATGAATAACCATCGGCAGCGAACTTGTCCATGGCCGGGGTAAGAACATGTGGGTTCCCAAAGGCCGACATGGCCTGCCAGTGCATCTGGTCCACATGGATAAAAAGGATGTTGGGTTGTTTTTTTAGTGGAGATTTCCCTAAGCCCGATACACACAGCGGTAGCAATAAAAGAACTACTGTCAGCCTGATAGTATTTTTTTTCATTCCGATATCATTTTACCTTTTTCAACATAAGCCTGGTGATTTCTCCCGCTTGGCTTCCCTCTTTAGCATCCTCACTCACAGAAAGTACCAATGGCACTTTTCCGGCTGGTAGCTCAGTCAGACCGAATTCAATTCTCTCTGCCTCCCGGTTCAGCACTTTTACCGCTTTTCCGTTCACCTGCAAATCAATAGGAGCACACTTATCCAGGTTCTTTCCTTGTAGAAGGACTGAAACGCTTAGCGCTTTCTGAACCTCAATCTCATATTCAGCTAAATCTCCGGGAGAGCGGAATCCGATCAGCCCCGCACCAAAGTCCACACTTTTCATCTCCCCGTTGAAACGAAGCGCATGAGTAGCCGGAAAGGCCCAGCCTTGCCTGGGTCTGTCTATGTTATTGATGTACAATTGGCGCATGGGGAAGGTCCGGTTCCGTTTTGCAATTTCATCCCATTGTGCCCGGCAACGCTTTGCCATTTCCATCGTCCGTTCCTGCATCTCTTCACTGAGATCTTGTCTCTCGCGGGGGTCATTCCATATATCGTAAAGCCTGAGTTCATCATCCGGCAGGTGGTGAAATTTGTATTTTCCGCTTTGCAGGATGGTATGCAGCTGGCTGTAATCCAGTTTTGTTGCATCAGGGATAATGCCGTTAGATCCTACAGGTGTACCCGGACCGCCACTGGCCAGGCGAAAAATCTCATGCTCATCGGCAAACTTTTCATCCTCCAGGGAAGCGCGAAAGCTCCGGCCTGCGAAAGGCAGGTGCTCCGGCCAATCGGCTTCCGAAATCTGCGCAAGGTCCAGAAGTGTGGGCAGAATATCCTCCACTCCAAGGGATTGATCACGAACACCGGGGGCTATTTTTCCTGACCAGCGTACCAGCAGGGGACTGCGTATGCCATTGTCCCAAACTTCCCCCTTACGCCCTACCAGCTTGTCAGGATTGCGCAGCCACCAGTCATCTGTATGGATTCTCTTGTTTTCCTGGTTTTCCCATACACCCACTTCCCGGTTCCGGACTGCATCCACCGGTCCGTTGTCACTCATAAAGAGCACAATGGTGTTTTCATCCTGTCCCTCGTCACGAATAACGCTGAGCAGGCGACCGATCTGGTCGTCCATCTGCTTGATGGAGCCATAACACTGGGCAAGGTCTTCCGTATACCCTTTATCCCGGAAGGGGTCAGCATAGCTGTCCGTACAATGCCAGGGAAGGTGCGGAATGATGTAAGCCATAAGCATCAACCAGGGCTGATCATCTGCCGAGCGGATCTTTTTAATCGCATCATCGGTAATCAATTCACACCTCCAGCCATCGGGCAGTTTATGCTGGTATCCCGTTGTGGCACCCGTCCCGGAAAACCAGTATTCAAACCCCCGGTCGCCGGGATTCATTTCCATCATTCTCAATCCGCCGTCCATCTTCCCAAAGGCCCAGGCATGGTATGCGGACGGGGTAAAAAATTTCGGCATCATGACTTCGTCACGACGTACCCTGCCGCGAGAACCCACTCCCCAAACACCGGCATCGAGATGATTGCGCCCTGTAAACAATGAAGAACGTGTGGGTGTACATGCAGGTCCCACCAGGAAATGGGGATAGAATGCGGATTCATTGGCAAGTTGATCAAGATTCGGAGTTTTGACGATCTTGTTCCCGGTGAAACCGAAATCGCCATAGCCCTGGTCATCGGATATAATTATCAGAATGTTCGGGCGTTTTTTTCCGGGATTCACTCCCGATGCAAAGGTATTTATGATGAAGGCTGAACAGATACACAGCACAGCTGTTCCAATCAGTTTTTTCCTTCCTGTCAAATTCTTCCTTTTAGCAGATTCAAGCATTATTCTCGTATTAATTCATAGTCCATTTCCATGCGGCCGTCGCTGATTTGCCATCCATAGCCGGTTGGAATGTTCGGACCTGCCTTTATCTTAGGGATTTCTCCATGTGGCTGGTGGGTGGTCTTCCACTGCTGATATTGCTGGTCCATCCCTTTGACAAGCTCCGGGAACTGAGCGGCTACATTAAATTCTTCTTTCGGATCTTTGACCAGGTCAAAAAGCTGCCAGGGATCCTCTTCGTGCCAGCGATACAGGCGCCACTGTTTCCAGCGTACCGCTGAAAGATGGCGATGCGGTGGATCATTGGGCTCATTGTTCAACCAGAAAATGTATTCATGCGGGTCGCCCTGCTTATTGCCGCTCATGTAGGGAAAAAGGTTCACCCCCTGGAGATGGTCCGGGGCGGGAATACCCGCTGCCGAAGCAATGGTAGGGAAGAAATCAATGGTACAGGACAGGCCCTCGAAGCGCTTAGCCTTCGGGATCACACCGGGCCAGGATATGATCGTTGGACTGAGGGTCCATCCTATCTGCTGAGTGCCTGCCCCCTTCCCTCCCGTGTAAGGTGAGGCCGTTCCTCCTTCGGCCAGGTTGGGACCATTGTCACTTGAGAATATGATCAGGGTATTCTCACGCAGTTTATGCTCATCAAGAAAGTCAAGCAGTTTACCAACCTGATCGTCCATGGAGACAATGCAGCCCCCCAGATCACGCCTCTTTTCTGAGGCTGTGGTACGGGCAGCCAGACGCTCCGGCACATTATTACTCGGGGAGTGCACGGCAAGGGGCGACCAGTACAGAAAGAAGGGCTTTTCCTTATTCCGATCCACAAATTCGATCATCTGGTCCCCATTGGCCTCGGTAAGCCAGGCGGTGTCACCCTCGATGGTTTTGTACTGGAACCGGGTAAATGCTGGGAGATACTCCGCCACCTCCATGAAGCCCCTTGACGAGGGTCCCTGGATCTTACTCCCCAGGTCCCATTTGCCTATTTGCCCGGTGACGTAGCCCCCGTCACGCATCACTTCGGCAAGTGTGGGTTTATCATCGGGAATGGGTAGGCCCCGGGACATGCCGTATTTTCCGAAAGATTGTCCGTACATGCCCATCATCAGGCTGCTGCGGCTGGGGCAGCAGGGCGGATTGGTGACATAGAGCTGGGTGAAGGTCATTCCTTCCTCTGCCAGCCTGTCGATATTTGGTGTGGGTATATCCGTACAGCCAAAGGGACCCGTATCCCCATAACCCAGGTCATCAATAAACAAAAGAATGATGTTGGGACGGTTAGCATCAGGCCGGGAACACCCCTGGCTGTTCAGGGCCAGTAAGGCCAGTACTATGATTATACCCTTTTTCCTCATTTTTCTAATTCTTATAAGGTTCAGTTTACCGGATAGGATACGGGAATATTCAATTTCCGTATTTTATTACTTACCGCTTCCATATACCCTCTTCCTTTGGGGTGCGTAATCTCCTTCAAAGGCACTCTATCATCTTCCTTCTCATTCAGGACTTTTCTCAAATCCTCTAGAATGGCCTGGTATTCCACCTCATATGCCAGGTTATGTTGCTCATTGGGATCCTCTTCCAGATCAAAAAGCTGCTCCACACCAATGGAGTGGGTTTTATAGGAGGGCGGAACACCCGTGATGGTCTCATCCTCGATGTACTCTCGGACATATTTATACCTGTGCCCCCGGACTACATTCATGTAGACCATGGTTTCTGCAAACACATATTCCCTCCAGTCTTCGACCACCTCTTCTTCCACCAATGGTCGCAGACTTCTGCCATGAGGAAGCGCGGAGCTGTTTATCCCTGCATAATCACAAACCGTCCGGGCAAAATCGATACCTGATACCAGGTGCTTGTCATCAATCACCTTTTTAGGAACATCCAGTGAATCACCAAGTGTTGAAATTATGAAAGGAATCCTGAGAGATTCCTCGTATGGGGTTCCTTTTCCAGTAAACTGGTGCCGCCCCATGTGTTCTCCATGGTCGGAAGTAAAGATCACCAGGGTATTGTCTCTCCAGGGGGACCGCTCAAGTTCCTGAAGCAAAAGATCAATCTCCAGGTCAACCATCTCGATAAAGCGCAGGTAGTTGTACATATGCAAATGCCACATGTCCAGACTAAATGGCTTCTCCCGGCCACTTCTTTTCTGGGCCTTTAAAACTGCGGGTTCACGATAGTCGAAGCCATGTGCCTCTGCATAAGCTGCTGGATCTTCAGGTCCGATATCATGAGATCCGGTAAGCCAGTTTTGAGCCGGTTCATTTCCCTGAATAATTCTTGCCCAATCATTGAGCGGGGTAATGCAAATATCGTGTGGATTCAAATAACCAACGGAGAGAAAAAAGGGCTCAGGATCCTTATATGACCTTAAAAATGACCTTGCGCTGGAAGTAACTTCCTGGTCAGTGATCTCTCCCCACCAGCTACCTCCGTGCAGGACGGTAAAAAGATCCCTTACATCCTTACCGGTCACATGCCATTTCCCGGTATAAAATGTTTTATATCCGCCCCCTTGCAGTATCCTGGACAGATCAGGAGCATCGGCATGGGCAGCAGAACTGTTTACGACCACCCCGTTCTCAGATGGCCACATCCCGGTCCACCAGCTTGAACGTGCCGGACAGCAAACAGGATCGGTGGAAAAGGACTGCTCAAAGGAAATACCGTTCTCTGCCAGTTTATCTATGCCTGGAGTATGGATATTCTCAGCCCCGGAAGCTCCAAGCAGATCCAGATGACTCAATTGGTCCACATGTATAAAAATGATATTCGGAGGATCTCCCGGAGAATTATTTCCATAAGTTAATCCGGGCAATACTGTACATAGTATTGCCAGAAGAATCCAGATTCTATGTATAGGTAGCTTCATCTTCATCTATTTCTCAAAGGCATAAAGAATCATTGTATTCTCACTCCAGCGGGACCTTTCCAGCTCCAGAAGCAGAAGTTCAATTTCCAGGTCAATCCTTTCCACATGCCTGTGGTAATTATCCTTAATCGGCAAGCAGCTCTCCTCAGGGTTTGAATAAGCTACAGACAAAAAGAAAGGACAGGATTCCTCATAGTTCCTTAAAAAGGACCTTGCACCAGAGGTAACGTCCTGGTCGCCCAGCTCGGGACAACACCCACCCTCGTGCAAAACGGTAAAATGCTCACTGACATCTATTTCCGGCATATCCCAGTTGCCCACATGAAAAGTCTTGTATGCAGAGTCCTTCAGGGTTTTGGACAGCCCGGGTGCTTCAAGATGATAGGACAGCGATTTAGAAACACTGCTTCCAGTTTCCGTAAGCCTGCTGATCCCCGGCATGGTCAGGTTTTCGCTTCTGTCCAGGCCAGCATTGTTCAGTTGACTCAGTGGGCCTGGATCAACGAAGAGTATATTCGATGGGATCTTTCCCGGGCTACGCCCAAACAATGATACCCGGGCTTGCAACAACAAGATTGCAGCCCCTCCTGAAATAATAAAATCCCGCCTTTTCATACGCTATGATTATCAATAATGTTCTTAAGCTTCGGATCCTGATTAAATACAAGGGCATATAGCGAGTAATTCGCGATCAGAAGCCGGCCATGTTCGTCGGTCCAGTAATAGGAGGGGGTAATGCCATATCCCCTTTGAACAAATCCCTTCATAGACACATCCCGCAATCCGAAACGGGCCTGGAAATCTTCCATATACTGCATATGGTGCCGGTAGGAATATCTTTCAAGCTGCTGGAAAAAGGCAAATTCAAGATCCGTATCCATTCCCATGGTATGACAGCCTGCCAGAATGGCCCAATCGGTGATCAGGGGAAGGAGCGGATCAACTTCCTTATACGTATACCACTCACCTTTGGCATCCTTTTTTTCTATCGCCCTCCCCGTGTATCTGCCCGATTCTTCAAAATGCTGATAGGGAGCTGCCTTGCTATCTCTGACATTATGCAGGGTTTTTACAATCTTCCATTCAAACCCTTCAGAAAGCGGGTAAAGGATCTCATCTTTACACCTTAGCAAAGTGGTCGTCTGCTGCCGTTCCGTATTGAAGTTCTGATTCAGCTGTCTGATCGAATCCACAACTATTTCAACCACTCCATCTTTCCGGCTCACATCAAGGATCAAATACCCGTAATAGATTTTATTGTCCATGGTGAAATCCTGAGTACCCGTATACACCAGATCGTAGGAATTCCGAAAGCTGTTCTCCGGTGTGAAAGCTTCACCTGGCAAAGTGCTTAGCTCTGCCGAGAATCCTTCTGGAAAAACTTTCTCAATCATGGTTCCTGTGCTTCCGAAGGACCAGTGCAGTTTGTCCTCTTCTGCTCTTGTATTCTTATAATGTTCCATGATGAAGGTTATTTTACTGAATTAAGAAGTTTTTTCATGTGCGTAACCACCACTGGATGTTCGCTGAAAACATTGAATTGCCAGCTTCTTCATAAGGGACCGGATCAGAACATAATAATATGCCCTTTTCTCTGGATACGCTTACCAGAATCATTCAATTCCTTGACAGGATCATTCGGTGCAGGAAAAAAGCAGGAGGAGGATGAATCAAAGGCTGAACCTCAATAAATATTTATCTGGGGTATGCACTTAAAACATATTGAATTTCTCAGTAATATTGGGGGTT
>CAZURA010000010.1:0-67527 GCA_964622985.1 uncultured Bacteroides sp.
ATCAACATTATATTACTAATTGTTAATATGTTACGACCTTTTTCAGGGTGGACTATATAGTTATTCCCAACCGGACTGGAAGGGTTCAGTTCCATCTATAAACTTCACCGCTTTCAACTGCTTTAACAGGGAGTCGGTGATTATCTTTTGTTCCGATGCGATGTTGATATTTTCATCAGGATCAACAGTATGATCATACAATTCCACGGCTACAGTGCTGTCTTTTTCAGTAGCCCACCGAACTATTCTGTATTTTTCTGTTCTGAGGGTTTTACCTAAAGCCTGATTTCTGTAGTAATAACTACGAGCATATGTTTTACCCTTGCTTTCGGGATTCCTAAGCAGCCTAATCATGCTTGTACCATCCAGATCGTCAGGGTATTCTACATCGCATAATTCGGCCAGTGTTGGATAAAGGTCAACGGTTTCAATCAAGCTTTTCAAATGCTTACTCTCATTTGTGATACCTGGTACCCTGATGATCAGAGGACTTCGTGTGGCTATCTCGAAATTGGACATTTTACCGAACATGGTGTGTTCTCCCAAATGCCAGCCGTGATCTGACCATACTACCACAATGGTGTTCTGATCAAGATGTAAGCGTTCCAGCTCATCAAGTACTTTCCCAATTAATGCGTCAATGTAGCTTACACAAGCATAATATCCATGTTTCAGTGTTTTGGCACTTTCAGGTGAAACACTCCCTGGACCGTCAGGCCACGGATAGTGGGTGGTAACTTCCGGACTCCTATGGATACTATACCTGTTATCCAGATTTTTAGGGATATAATTGTTTTCAGCCATGGGTATTTCATTCCGGTCATACATGTCCCAGTATTTCTTTGGTGCATTAAAAGGTAAGTGGGGCTTATAAAAACCTACCGCAAGGAAAAAGGGATCCTTACTCTCCTTCAACTTGCGAAGCTGTTTGATGGCTTCGAGAGCATTTAAGCCATCCGGGTATCCTTCATCATCCACATCGCCAGCTTCATAGGGGATACGTGGTGTATTCATTCCGATCCTCATTGCAGTGTTATGCGCATCTCCATTGGAATAGGCAAAAAAAGCTCTCCAAGGGGTTCCCCATTTACCTGTCGATGTATAAGTAGTATCCCAGCTGAAAGGTATTTGAGCAATTTTTTGAGCATCATCCTTCACACCTCCTGGTTCATGTGTTATTTTTCCGATACCCACAGTTTTGTACCCATTTCTTTTGAATAGATGAGGGAGTGCCACGGGTACAGCCGGTTCGGTCATAAGCTTTCTGGTCTCTGCCCAGGGATCCCACTGCTGGCTGATCTTTCCTGTCAGCAGAGTAGATCTCGATGGCCCGCAGATAGATGCTTGCACATAGTGGTTGTCAAATACAAATCCTGTTGATGCCAGCTTGTCAATGTTGGGTGTCTGAATGATTGAATTTCCATAACAACCCAATTCCGGCCGAAGATCATCCACACAGATCATAAGAATATTGTGTCCAGGAAGATGGTCCGCATTCTTAGGACTACTACATCCGAAAGAAATGAAAAGAAAAGTACCTATCAGAACCAGCATATGGTTCCTACCCAGAGGCGCAGCTCTTACATCCATGTGCATCTATCAGTTTCTTATTCTTAAAGTATATTTCAATAAATGTGGCCATTTCTCATCATTTCCATAAAACATGGATATCCCCCAGGAAATTCCTTCTTTTTGTTCTGATGCGTTGGTGAAGTCTCCAATTCTATAGGATCCCGGAGCTTTTGGATAGTCATCTCCAAAGGATGCCACTATCTTGAAATGGATCCCATCTGATGCATATTGAAGCGTTTTTCCTTCTGGCCCGTGGCCTGATACCAGAGACATGATACCGCCTTCATAAGGCCAGGCCATCACCTCATGTCCACTGTGTATAAGGGGATTGGACTTGTGTTTTAGGTAGGGTCCTCCAGGAGTGTCAGATAGGGCTAGTCCCAGTTTCGTATGCCTGGGACCTTCCTTTCCATATTTCCGGCTTCTACCCTTGTAATATAAATAATAGGTATTGTCTTTATAAATGAGGCAGGCATCGTCCACCCGGTAACTGTCAAAATCGCCTGGTTTTTCACTCACCTCCAAGACTGGCTCAGAAAATATCCGGTTGAATGAGCTGTCGGGATGAGATGCTACGGCAATTCCTATGCCGGTAATGTCATTTATTGAATTGTTTTCAAATTTTCCTTCAGCATTGCCTTCCGTAGGCTTTACTCCTGTATAGAACAGGTAATACTTACCAGATGCCTTTAACATGTTTGGGGTAAATACACTGTACTCATCCCAGCTACCCTTCTCTCCCCGTTCCAGAGCTTCCCCTTTTTCTGTCCAGGTTTCTCCATCTTCAGAACAAGCATACCAGATCGAGGCATCATATCCACTGTACTGTTTTTCTGTTCGGGTATACCAGACGTAGTAGATTCCATCCACCAAAATAATATCAGAAGGATCCCTGCGGCAGACACCGATTTCGGACCCCAGTCCTTTCAGCTCAGAATAGCTGAACTCTACCTCATCGATGATAATTTCAGCAGTAGGATTTCTCCCGTTCTGACAATTTCCAATACCCACCGATACACTTAATGTGATGAGGATAAGCACGATGTTCTTCATCTTTATCAATAAATTATTTAATAAATGGTCTGATATATGATACGACTAAATTTACCCTAAAAATATTTTTGTATCAAAACCATCTATACTGCTTCTGTTATTCTCTTTCCAATACTCTTTTATTCCCTTCTCTCCCTTTTTTTCAGCCCATGTCCGTAATTGCATTCGCTCTTCTTTAAAATCCATAAATGGTACTGCATGACCGCAAGATGTCTGAATCAAATCCACCTCCATCTCAACTATTTGCCGTGGACCGGCAATTTTTGGAAATAGGCTAATATAGTTGTGATACGTTTCATCATTGTGGTGATACATCTTTGCTTCACCATATAGCCTCAGGATCATTGGCATACCTTCAAAAGCACAAAACATAATTGTCATTCTGCCATTTTTCAATACATGAGCTGCTGTTTCATTCCCACTCCCCGTAAGGTTCAACCAAACAATCTTATTTGATTCAATAACCCTAAAAGTATCCATCCCCTTTGGCGAAATATTTATTCGCCCTTCTTCTGCAGCCGTTCCTACAAAGAAAATTTTTTGCGCGGCAATAAACTCTTTGTGTTCAGAGCTAATCTCGGAAAATTGCTTACCCATACTGTGTTGTTTATGTGGTTATAATGGATCAATCAATTGTCATTGTACCTAACCTTTATATTTAGTATTCTCACTGCCATTACTTATACAAAATGTTGTAGCCAGTTATTCAATTATTAATTATTGTCTTATATAATTCATCTTTAAAATCTTCCTCTTTCATTTGTTTACCTATTTTTTCACTTGCCTCTTTGAAACTTTTATTGCTAAGTAATTCTAATACTTTTGGTTCAAGTTTCTTGATAGTTATTCTACTTACTTTAATTCCTTTAGGGCCAACTCCCAGCTCAGAAATAATTGTATCCCAAACAAACTGGTCGATAAAATGTGGAATTGCCATAGTTGCACAACCATATTTTATTGCTAAATGTGTTGTGCCCGAACCTCCGTGATGAATTATCGCATACATTTTCGGAAAAAACCAATCATAGGGAACCTGTGAAACAAAATATATCAATTCAGAATCAAATTTTTCGGGTTTTGTCAGCCCTCCGGCTGCTGTATTTATGATGGCAGGTATTCTATTTCGCTCCAGGATATCAAGAATAACTTCTGTTCTGAATTCCGGTTCAGTATTTGGCATGGAGCCAAAAGTGATAAACACGATTTTTTCGTTTCTTTCTATGAATTCCAATAATTCTTTCTCAGGTTTCCAATCTGTTTTTCGCTTTAATTCATGATGTCCTAAAACTTTAATGTTGCGATCCCAATAATTTGGTTTTGGAAAAAGAACTGGCGAAATCGTATAAATGAATTTTCTGGTTTTTATAATATTGATTACCTCTTTTCGTGTAACTTTCTCACTTACATGCAACCACTTTTGAACTGTTTTAGTTGCTGAAGCTACCCCAATATTATATAGCTTAAATGTGAGCTTATTAAAAAATGCGCCATAGTTTTTTCTAAAAACTAGTAATGGATGTCCCTCGACATAATGCAAATATGGGAAAGGACTTAAGAAAATCGTTTTCCGCTTATTTTTCTTTTCCCATATTATTGGACAAGTAGTTTTTGAGTTATAGAGGATTTTATCTGGTTTCTCTAATTGAATAAGTTCGTACAATAAAGTCTCCTTTTCTTTATTAGCAGATGTTGAATTTACTGCGAGTTTGAAGAAAGCAAGGTATTTCTTAATTCCTGTTCCTCCCCCCATAAGTACTCTTCCAAACTCACTGTCGTTTAAGTCAGATATTTTTCGGCCTAAGAAGGCAAAATCCAAATCGCAACTTCCTGTCAGTTCTCTAAATTGTTCTGAAAATGCACAAATAACCTGATGTCCTTTTTCTTTTAGAATTTTTCCAATTGCTAAAAAAGGTTCAATATCACCTCGTGTCCCTATTGCTGCTAAAATTATTTTCATCTGCTACCTTTTTTATTGGCTACAAAACCGGAGAATGTGACAGTCGAGTGTGTTTATAGTATTATCCATAGTGTATTTGTACATCTAATATAAGAAGAAATGAGCACCTTTAGAGGAAAGCAGGAGTATGTTTATCCAACACTGAAGGGAGGTATTGTACACTGGTGAAAGGATATCTAAGCTATCCGGATAGCTTCTTCCATTTACCACCTCTCAAGCCTGTCTGCTTTCCACTTTCGGAGTTCTATCTTTCAAACTTTCACACTTATGACTATCTTCATAAGATCAAATTTCCTCCCATGAAAACAACTACTGTACTTCTTCCGATTTTCTGTTTGGTCATGTTCATCTCATGCAACAACCAGGTCAGGTATCCTTATCAGAATACCGGTCTTGATTTTGAGTCGAGGGTGGACGATTTAGTCTCCCGGATGACCCTGGAGGAGAAGGTGAGTCAACTTACACACTACGCCGGGGAGGTAGAACATCTCGGTATTCCCAGGTACAATTGGTGGAATGAGTGTCTGCATGGTGTGGCCCGGGCCGGGAAGGCAACGGTTTTTCCACAGGCTATTGGAATGGCAGCCACTTTTGACAGGGATGTGATGTACAGAATGGCTGATATTACTTCTACAGAAGCAAGAGCGAAGTATAATGATTTTATCTCACAGGATAAGCGAGGCATGTACCAGGGGCTCACCTTCTGGTCGCCAAACATCAATATTTTCAGGGATCCCAGGTGGGGACGGGGACATGAGACGTATGGAGAGGATCCTTATCTTACCGGAGAGATGGGCGTTCAGTTCATCAGGGGATTGCAGGGAGATGATCCCCGTTATCTGAAAGTGGTTGCCACTTCAAAACACTATATCGTACATAGTGGGCCGGAACCTCTCCGGCATGAGTTTGATGCGGTAATCAGTGAGCGTGATTTCAGGGATACTTATCTTCCCGGATTTAAAAAAACGGTGGAGAAAGGGCATGTGTACTCGGTCATGTGCGCCTACAACCGGTATATGGGTGAACCGTGTTGCGGCAGTCTCCCTCTTCAGGAAGAGTTGCTTCGTGGAGAATTGGGTTTTCAAGGGTATATCGTATCGGATTGTGGGGCCATCCATGATTTTCATTCCGGACACCAGATAGTCACCACCAAGGAAGAGGCAGCTGCCCTGGGAGTGATTTCCGGTACCGATCTGAATTGTGGCAATCAGTACGAAGGACTTGTAAAAGCTGTGGAACAAGGTTTGATATCGGAGGAAGATGTGGATGTGGTTGTCAGGCGATTGATGTTAGCCAGGATGAAGCTGGGTATGTTTGATCCGGATGAAATGGTACCCTGGTCAGAAATTCCTATCGATGTAGTAGCATCTGCGGCCCATAAAGAGGTGGCACTTGAAATGGCTCAGAAATCCATTGTCCTTCTGAAGAATGAAGGAAATGCACTACCGCTGAGTAAGGAGCTTACTAAGGTGGCGGTAATCGGACCCAATGCTCATAACGCTTTTGTACAGTATGGAAATTACAATGGTATTCCGGTAAATCCGGTTACGGTCTTCGAGGGAATCAGGGATAAACTGGGAGCCAAGGCTGAGGTGAGATATGCTCTGGGATCACCGCATCACGATGGTTTACCTTACCTTATACCCGTACCTGAAGATGTGCTCTACTCGGATCAGGATCTTAGTCATCCCGGGATTGTAGCAAGCTATTATCCAAACCTGAAGGGGAGAGGTGAACCTGTGCATACCCGAACCGAGCCCATGGTTGATTGTTACTGGTGGGATGGTGAGCCACCTCATGAAGGACTAACGGACGATAACTACTCAGTTCGGTGGGAAGGGTATCTGGTACCCCGAAAAAGCGGTACCCATGCCCTGGGTGTGGAAGGAAAATACTTCAAACTTGTATTTGAAGGAGATACACTGATTCGTCACAATAACATCCATCATGCCAATAAGACCTACCGCAACCTGGTTTTGCAAGCCGGGCATGCGTATCGTGTAAAAATTGTGATGGAAGACAAACACAGTGATGCAGGTTGTACATTGCATTGGGAGGAGCCAGATCTGCCGCATGCTTGGGAGGCCATTCAAACAGCCAGATGGGCCGATCATGTGGTGCTGGTAATGGGCTTGACCGCACGTTTAGAGGGAGAAGAGATGAGAGGTCTGGAGCTGGATGGATTCGATGCAGGGGACAGGACCTCACTGGACCTTCCTGCAATCCAGCAAAGATTGATCCGGAGCATTGTGGCTGCCGGAAAACCGGTTACCCTGGTCCTGATGACCGGTTCTGCTGTTTCCATCAACCGGGAACATCAGATGATCCCGGGTATTTTGCAGACCTGGTACGGAGGCGAAGCAGGAGGTACGGCGATAGCGGATGTGCTCTTCGGTGATTATAATCCTGCCGGCAGGTTACCTGTCACCTTCTACAGGTCGGTGGAAGATCTGCCTCCGTTTGAGGAGTATGATATGGTGGGCAGAACCTACAGGTATTTTCAGGGGGAGGTATTATATCCCTTTGGCCATGGTCTGAGCTATTCCCGTTTTCATTATGATAATCTGATTCTTGAAGAGCAAGAGATCACATCGGGTGAAAACCTTACTGTGAGTGTGGATGTGACCAATGAGGGTTCCCTGGATGGGGAAGAGGTAGTACAACTCTATATCCGTGATATGGAGTCAAAACAACCAAGACCCAAAATAGAACTGAAAGGGTTCAAACGGGTTTCCATAAAACCGGGACAAACCCTCGTAGTAACCATGACTCTTGGTCCTGATGAACTGGCACATTATGACACTGAAAAAGGAGGTTATCTGGTAGAACCCGGGGAGTTTGAGATCATGATGGGCCCTTCTTCAGATCAAGCCCAATTGCTCAACACAATCCTTACAGTCAGGTAGCCACGTTTATTCAATCTGTTTGGAGCCGTCTCCAATCTCTGCTACGTAAAAATCGGCAATGATACCGGTTTTATCTTCGTACTCCTTACCCACTTCACGGATGAATGTCTCCACTGCATCTTCCCTGACGATGCTTACGGTACATCCTCCAAAACCTGCTCCGGTCATTCGGCTCCCGAGAGTACCTTCTATCTTTCTGGCTTCATCCACCAGGGTATCCAGTTCCATTCCGGTCACTTCATAGTCGTCCCTCAATGAGTCGTGTGATTCGTTCATGAGCTGACCAAAAGAACCTATATCTCCGGATTGAAGCGCCTCAATAGCTGACAGGGTCCGGTGGTTCTCAGTGATGACATGTCTGGCCCTTTTCAGTTCATCCTCATCCGTAATCAGATGCGAAAGCGTGTTGAACTCTTCGAGGTTCAGATCACTCAAATGACGTATATTTTTCTCGCTGCGAATGGCTTCAACCGCAGCTTCACATTGCGCCCTTCGCTCATTGTATTTTGAATCAGCCAATCCCCTTCTCTTGTTGGTATTGGCTATAACGATCTTCATGCCATCAAGCTTCAGCGGAACTCTTTCATAGTCGAGGGTGTCGCAATTCAGAAAGAGCGCATGATCGGCTGCTCCCATGCCAGAGGCGAATTGATCCATGATCCCACAATTGACTCCTACAAACAGGTTTTCGGCCCGTTGTGAAAGCTTCACTAATTCCATGCGATCCATGCCAAATCCAAACCGTTGATTCATGGCATAGGCGGTGACCATTTCAATGGATGCAGAAGAGGAGAGTCCTGCGCCATTGGGAATGTTTCCTGAGTAAAGCAGGTCCATCCCTTCAATCTCTTTGGCAAGCTTCCGGAATTCATTTAAAACTCCCACCGGATAGTTGATCCATGATTTGCCCTCTTTCTCGAAAGGTTCATCAAGATTCACCTCACCCCGGTGATCAAAGTTGGTGGTAGCAAATTGGACAATCCTGCTGCTGTTACTTCTGACCAGTAAATAGATGCCGTAAGACAGGGCACATGGGAAAACATAACCTCCATTGTAATCGGTGTGTTCACCAATAAGATTTACTCTTCCAGGGGAAAAGAAGATCTCTATATTCTCGTCCGATTCCCCGTATAAACTGACGAAAATATCTTTGAATTGGTTTGGATCCATGAGATACATGTTTAGTTGCCAAATGTAGAAAAAAACTTCGTTCAATGATCTGTGGAGCAATTTTTGGTACATTTATGATCTGATGAATAAAGTCGGAATGAAGCCTAACCGAAAGACTCTTTTAGTATATCTCGGCATTATTGTTTTCACGGTACTTTTCCTGCTGCCCTTCTTAGGTTCTGTTCACCTGTTTGACAGCGATGAAGTGAATTATGCGGAGTCGGCAAGGGAGATGATCGTTACCGGAGACTATATGACAGTCCAGATCGATTTCGAACCCTTTCCTGAAAAACCACCGCTCTTCTTCTGGCTGCAGGTCATATCTATGAAGATTTTCGGGATCAATGAATTTGCAGCCCGGTTCCCCAATTTTGTTTGTGGAATTGTCTCCCTGGTGATGCTATATTACCTGGGGCGGCGGATCTATGGACACAGGTTTGGTCTGTTCTGGATCCTTTCCTATGGAGCTGCTATCCTGCCATTCTTCTTCTTTAAATCGGGCATTATAGATCCCTGGTTCAACCTGTTTATCTTTTTGGGTATTGCCTGGTTCATATTTTATATGATACCCGGGGAGTCGGAATCCCGACTCAGAAACCTGGTATTATCAGCGCTTTTTCTTGGAATGGCTGTTCTTACCAAAGGCCCATTGGCCATTCTGATCTTTGGTATCTGTATCCTCGTATTCCTGATCGTCAGTCGATTTAAGGTATCCATGAAAGCCAGTCACGTGGGTCTCTTCATAGGCGTACTGTTCCTGGTGGGTGGTTCATGGTACATCATCCACATGATTAAAGGGAATAGCTATATTCTGAAGGAGTTCATCAATTATCAGTTTCAGATCCTGTTTAAGGGTAAAACAGGCAAGGAAGGATTTTTCGGCTACCACCTGGTAATCCTGCTGCTTGGCGTTTTTCCAGCCTCGGTTATTTTGCTTAAGAGTTTTACGAAAAAGAGTGAAAGCACAGCACTTCAACAGCTATTCAAGCAATGGATGTATATCCTGTTTCTGGTAGTTATTGTGTTGTTTTCTCTTGTGAAAACCAAACTGCTCCATTACAGTTCACTGGCATATTTTCCCATGACATTCCTGGCAGCCTGGGTATGGGAAAAATGGACTGACAGAAAGATTGAGATCGGTAACTGGCAGGTGATCCTTATTGTCATGATAGCTCTTTTTTATGGAGGATTAGCTGTGGTATTTCCACTGTTGACCGATCATTACGATTGGCTGTTATCAAAGGACTTTCAGTTTATTGAACCTTTTACAAGAGAAGCAATTAAGAGGGATGTACACTGGAGTGGAGTGGAGTGGATCATAGGCCCTATTCTGGTATTGGGAACAGGTATCGCCACTGTGAAAATATTGCGGAGAGATGCAAGTGGAATGCTCATTCTCCACCTCGTAGTGCTCTTATTCGTAACGGCCTCGATCTTAACATATACAGGACGGATTGAGGGGTATAGACAACGTGCAGCCATTAAGTTCTATAAAGGACTGAAAGGAAAAGAGGTATATGTGAACACCCTGGGATTCACAAGCTATTCGCACCTTTACTATTTTGATAAACAACCGGGGGAGCCGGACGACAGTGTGGAGAAACTGATGAGTGGTGATCTTGACCGGGATGCCTATTTCGTTATCAGGGTGGATAAAAAAGAACGATACCTGGAAAGGTATCCCGACCTGGAAGTGCTTCATGAAAAAGATGGCTATGTATTTACGGTGAAAAGAGCTAAGTAGTGCCTAGTGCTCAGTGCTCAGGGTAACCACTTTTCCATCCCGGCTGCTTTCATATGCAGCTTCAATGATCCTGACTACATCCCGGGCCTGCTCAGGGGTGACCTCAAGAGGTGACCCGGACTGTATGGCGTTAAATACATTATCGTAGAAGGCAGCATAATCTCCTGGTTGTGTGGGATACGGACCTTCCAGTCTCTTCCCTTCATAATTGGTATTCATCTTCCCCCAGGCAGATTCAGGATCCTCTCCCCATCCTTCCGATCCGGGTAAAAGCCCCCGCTTCATAGCCTCCTCCTGAGGATCAACACCCCACTTCAAAAAACTTCCTTCGGTTCCGTGTAAAATAAACCGGGGACCCGGCTCCCTGACCAGGTAGCTGCTGCGCAGAAGACATTTGAATCCTTCATAGTGAAGGAAGAGGTCATAACTGTCATCGGTCTTCGCCTCATCTCTCAACATTCGACTGTCACAGAACAGCCTGTCGGGCATCCCAAAAAGACAAAGGGCCTGATCCACCAGGTGAGATCCCAGGTTGTAAAGGGTTCCTGTGCCATGGGATTGATCCTTCCACGATTCCTGGATATAATTCCGGTACCTGTCAAAATGGGATTCAAACTCTACCAGTCGACCCAGCTTTTCCGATTCGATTATCTCCTTTACAGTCAGATAATCTCCATCCCATCGACGATTCTGAAACACTGTAAGTAATACTCCTTTTTCCTTGGCCAGTTGGATCAAGGCATCGGCTTCTGCCGATTTCAGGGTAAAGGGTTTTTCTACCACTACATGTTTTCCTGCCTCTATGGCCTGCGCCGACATTTCATAATGAAGATGATCAGGGGTATTTACCACTATCAGTTCGATCCGGGGATCTTCCAGAATTTCTTTAAACACTCTCACTATTACTGCACCGGGGAATTTTCCTGCGGAATCCTCTCGGGTTCTTTCCAGGATCTTGCTAATTTTAAAACCTGGATGTTTCGAGAGCAACGGACCATGGAAAACCAATCCCGACATGCCAAAAGAACTGAGGGCAACATCTATTTTTTGCATGGACTAATTAGTTTCGCCGCAAATTATAAAAAAATTTAGTGACCAAAACCAACTGATGCAAACCCAATACAGAAATATGGCCTCTATGGGAACCCGTATGGACCTGGTATTTCCAGGTATGGATGACATCACTTGCAGCCAGGTGATGGGGCCGGTGCGGCAAGAGCTCTCTCGAATTGAAGCAAAACTCTCCATGTATCAGTCAGATTCCGATGTTTCACTGATCAATGATACCGCCCATACCGGATCCATAGAAATGGATGACGAGCTTACCGACATTTTCAGGAAAATCGTCATGTACCACGAAGAGACAGAGGGTTATTTTGATGTAACCTTGAAGCCGGTGTATGATTACTACCGGGATGCAGAAGAGAAGGAAGCAGCTTTACCAAATGAAATCAGAAGGATTGTGGGGATGGAGAATGTGGTGATAGATGAACGAGGAATCAGCTTTCTGGAAAAGGGTGTCCAAATTGACCTGGGGGGCTTTGGAAAAGGATATGCTATGAAAAGAGTAGTAGGTATCCTTCACTCCTTTGGAGTTGAACGAGCGTTGATCAGTTTTGGAGAGAGCCTGGTGTGTGGGATGGGGAGTCATCCATATGGAGAAACCTGGAGAGTGAGTGTCCCTGTGGAAGGATCCTCAAATCAGTTGACATTTGATTTAAAAGATGAAACTCTGTCTACCTCTGGAAATACTTTGAATAACCAGAAAAAGTTTGCAAATTCAGCTCATATTATCAATCCGGTCTCTCTGAAGATGAGGAGAGGAATGGAACTTGTAAGCGTAAAATCGGAGGACCCACTGAGATCTGAAGTATTTTCAACAGCTTTTTTCAGTGCAGGAGAAGAGCGATCCACAGAGATTTTGCAAAAGACAACTGACCTTGAGATGCGATGGACAAGGCTGGGGATAACCTGAATCATTAGTTATTATGGTTGCTGATAGAAGAGATTTTTTAAAGACTTTTTCGGCCATGGCTGCAGCGGGTCTGTTTACGTCAGGTATGCCCTGGTTGAAGGACCTCTATGCTCAGGATAATCTGAGCAGAGTGAAGCTGGGGATCATAGGTCCGGGGTCCCGCGGACTCTATTTGCTCAGGCACCTGGTACAAATACCCGGGGTGGAGATCACCTGTTTCTGCGATGATTATCCACCTCATTTAGATCGGGCAGCCAAATTTCTGGGGGAGGGCGCCACAGGTTACACAGACTATCGTCAAATGCTTGAAAAGGAGCGCATGGATGGTGTGGTGATCGCCACGCCTCTTTACATGCATAAGGAGATGACTGTTGCTGCATTGGATTCAGGCTTGCATGTCTTTTGTGAAAAGGCCATGGCCAAGACGTATGAGGACTGCAATGAGATGGTGAAAGCTCAACAGCGGAATAACAAGATCCTCTATATCGGGCACCAGAGAATTTTCAATACCAGAATCCTGCAGGCCATCAAGGAGATCGAGGATGGTAATCTGGGTGATATCACACAGATCAGAGCCTATTGGCACAGGAACAACGATTGGCGCAGATCAGTGCCTTCTCCCGGGTTGGAAAGAAAGATCAATTGGCGAATGTACCATGAATACTCCTGTGGATTGATGACCGAACTGGCCAGTCATCATCTGCAAGTGGCCAACTGGATATTGAAGGGGACACCCGATTACGTGATGGGATCGGGAAGCATCAATCACTGGAAGGATGGCAGGGAAGTGTACGACAATGTGAACCTGGTGTATCATTACCCGTCAGGGACACACGTGGTGTACGACTCCATGATCAGCAATAAGAAGTATGGCATGGAGATACAGGCCATGGGCCCAAAGGGAACTATTGAGATAGAAACGGGGTACAGATTCAGTGAAGATCCTCCGCCCGCACCCGGAATACTCCAGCTGATCAATCACCTCGAGCATAAGATATTTGAAGCCATACCCATTGGTGGTGCCAGCTGGGTGCCTGAAGATCCTTCAGAGGATAAGGGAACCTATCTGCTCGACAGGTTGTTAAAAACCGATGGTACGGATGTCCAAATGGAATCATTTATTTCGGACATAAGGAAGAACCGGGTAGATCCATGGCTTACTCAGCAGGGATTCCATGCAAGTATTGCCACCCTGATGGGATTTGAATCAATGATAAACCACAAAATTGAAACCTGGCCCGAAGGATTGGCCATGTAAAATTGGAGCTAATGATGTTCAGGGATACCACCATTTCTGCTTCCAAGAAGAGACGTGAACTGATCATTTTTCTGATCTGTTTTGTTGGAGCATATCTGTTAAATGTGATCGGGATCATCAAACACCAGAGCCCGGCCAAAGAATTAGTGACCCAGCTCCATATCGTTCTGCTGGTAGCCCTGGTTCTTTATGGGATCGTGATCCTGTTAAGGGTTCTCTATTATCTGATCTCCCGCTTATGGGTTAGGAAGTAAACCTGCCCTGATATGAAGAGATACTCATCACTATGGATCGTTATCTTTTTGACAGGTATCATCACTTCGTGCAGCTATACCTTTTATCCTACGGAATGTAAACACCAGGGGCCGGGGAACCTGACCCCTTACACAACGCTTGATACCACACTTTCAGAGACCAGCGGACTGATTTACCTGGACGGTCGATTCTGGTCAATCAATGACAGCGGGGGAGAGGCAGCCCTTTATTGTTTTGACCATGAAACCGGGCTGGTGGAGAGAAAGATCACAATCTCAGATGCTTCCAATGTGGATTGGGAGGGTATGGCCATGGATAGCCAATACCTCTATGTGGCTGATGTGGGTAATAATTTCGGCACTAGAGATACCTTGCAGATATACAGGGTATTAAAAAGTAAAATGGAGTCAAATGCCTCGATCATTTCACACGATGGTATCATCTCCATCACTTATGATGCTCATGATACCGTCAATGCATACGGCTTTTCTTCCCTTGATTGTGAAGCCCTTTTTACCTATCAGGATTCCCTCTACCTTTTTTCCAAGGATTGGGTCCATGAGACCATTTCTGTATATGTAATTCCTGCTGAACCAGGACATCATATTATTCAACCCAGATACCACTATGATGCACACATACTGGTCACCGGAGCAGACCACTTCCCACATAAAAAGGAAGTAGCATTGGTGGGATACAGGAATTATTTTCCCATTGTGATTACTTATGGATACGATAACGAACCAGGAGCCATAAAGTGCGGGGGGAGAGCCCGGATTTTCGTATTGCGAAGGGGCAGGCAGGTAGAGGGGATCTGTTATGATTCTGATGGAAATCTGTTTGTTTCATCTGAAAAGAGCCTCAGGCAGCAGACCTTTTTTAAGTTGGGAAGAATAATCTCAAACCAATGAGTAACTACCTTATTACAGTGAGTTGACTACCTTTGCAGCAAGAGTTGGAGCATATGGAGTATGGAGGAAGCAAAACAAATATTTGAGGGCGGAAAGAAACTGCCATTGGTGGAAGAGTTCTACACCATTCAGGGGGAGGGCTATCATACCGGAAAGGCAGCCTATTTTTTAAGGATTGGTGGATGTGATGTGGGCTGTAGTTGGTGTGATACCAAGTTTTCCTGGAATCCATCCCTTCACCCTGTGGTCCCGACAAAGGAGATCGTGGATCATGTGTGCGCATATCCTGCTTCTGCGGCGGTGGTAACCGGTGGGGAACCATTAATGGTCAATTTGGATTATCTTACCCAGCTTTTGAAGCAGAACGGAATTGAAACCTTTTTGGAGACAAGTGGAGCTTATCCGCTGAGCGGAGAATGGGATTGGATCTGTCTTTCCCCCAAAAGGAATTTACCTCCTCTGAAAGAAATTTGCGATCACGCTCATGAATTGAAAGTAATCATAGCTACCGAGGCAGATTTTGATTGGGCCCGTGAGAACGGTTCCCGGGTTAGGAAAGGATGTAAACTTTATCTTCAACCTGAGTGGAGTCAGAAGGAGAAGATTTTGCCAGCGATCATTGAGTATGTGAAACAACATCCCGACTGGATGATATCGATTCAGTCCCATAAATACATGAGAATCCCATAAACATGCCACTTTCCCAACATAAACGGGTATCGCGTAAGATGCTTTTTACGAAGCAATCCTTGCTAATTACCTCCTTACTGGTTTTTTCCTCATTTGTGTGGGGTCAGCAGTACAGCTCTTCATCAAAAAAGGCCATAAAGAAATTTGAAGAGGCGAGGAGTTGCTATGAGATCAATGATCAGACCTGTGTGGAGGAGGCATTAATAAAGGCCGTTAAAGCGGATCCGGAGTTTGTTGAGGCCTACCAGATGCTGGCCCAGGTCTGTTTTGACCAGGGCAGGATGGAGGCAGCCATTGGCTACTTTACCACATCACTGGAAATTGATCCTGAGGGAAATCCGGAAGGGTACAGGTTGCTGGCCGGTCTCACCATGAGGACAGGTGATTACGAGAAAACCCTGGAGCTATTGGAGATCTTCCTCTCGTTTCCACTGGAGCAGGTAAAGAAGAGAGAAGCGGGGGAGAGGTTGAAAGAGAAATGTCTTTTTGCATTGAAAGCCGTCGCCCATCCTGTACCTTTTCAACCGGAAAATCTGGGAAGCTCAATTAACTCGGAATTTAGTGAATACTGGCCTTCTCTGTCGGTGGATGAGGAGATGCTCATGTTTACCGTAATGATTCAAGGTAACGGGCTGGATCCTCAACGACCCATACACTTTCAGGAGGACTTTTACTATTCCTTACGCTCCGGGAACCAATGGGAGGAGCGCAAATCCACAGGACCTCCACTGAATACTCCTGATAATGAAGGAGCACAGTGTATGACAGCAGATGGTAGAACCCTCTTTTTTACGGCCTGTAATCGTCGTGACGGTAAGGGAATGTGTGATATTTATCAATCCAATTGGGTAAATGGAGCGTGGAGCAAACCCACAAACATCGGGTCGCCTGTAAACTCAAGATACAGCGAAAAGCATCCCACGGTCTCATCCGATGGAAGAACACTTTATTTTACCTCCAACCGTCCGGGAGGTAAAGGATCATATGACATCTGGGTCTCCGAAAGAAGCAGTAATGGCTGGAGTATTCCTGTCAACCTGGGAGACTCGGTGAACACCTCCGGACTGGAACAATCTCCTTTTATACATCCTGATCAGAAGAGCCTCTATTTTTCTTCCACAGACTGGCCTGGAATGGGACAGGGTGATCTCTTCCTTTCAAGATTGAAACCTGACCACACTTTTTCTCAGCCTGAGAATCTGGGGTATCCCATCAACACCTATAGCGATGAGATCGGCCTTACCGTGAATGCTTTGGGCAACCGGGCCTATTTTGCATCAGACCGGGAATCGGGAACAGATACTGACCTCTATACATTTGAACTTCCCCTGAAAATGAGACCGATTCTGGTTTCCTATATGAAAGGGAGGATCTATGATTCCCGCAACATGAAAGGATTGAAGGCAGTCATTCAATTAATTGATATTGAAGCTGATGAAATTGTCATGGAGTTGAATTCCCATGAGGGTGAAGGGGATTATCTGATCTCTCTTCCCACGGACCGCGATTATGCACTCAACATTTCAGCTGAGGGATATTTGTTCTATTCAGACCATTTTACCTTTTCAGGCCGCCATAGCAGAAAGGAGCCCTTTCGAAAGGATATTCCAATGGAAAGGATTGTGGTGGGCAGCCGTGTGATTTTGGAGAATATCTTCTTTGAGAGCGATTCGCACCAGTTGCTGCCTGCATCTCTATCTGAACTCAATAAGGTGCATGAGTTTCTGAATCATCACTCAGCCATTGGGATTGAGATTAGCGGTCATACAGACAGTACGGGATCAGCCGAACACAACCAGAAACTTTCAGAGCAACGTGCACAGGCCGTAGTAGATTTTCTAATGGAGAAAGGTATTGCAGAACAGAGACTGAAAGCTGAGGGGTATGGCGATAGAAATCCAGTGGCTGAAAACTCCACTGAAGAGGGAAGAGCAAAGAATCGCAGAACCGAACTCAGGATCATTGAGATCCTATCTGATCCGGCACCTTAATCTGGCAGAGAAAAGTTATCTTTGCTGAACGAGTTGGATATAAAGCTTGAGCACGGAAACCATTGGGTGAATGAAAATTCTATTCGGAGAAATACCTGATTATCTGAAAGATAAGTCAACAATCATCACACAGGTGATGTTTGTTTCCATATTTGCCCTGGTCTTTATTAACATCTATTCGCCGTTTAATGCTTCCTCCTGGTTTGAGGTCGGAAGGATCGAATTCTTCTTCTATTCCAGTGCATTTATTCTGTTCGGGATGCTGGTGATTGTACTCAGTAAACTGATTTTTGTTTTGCTTGCAGGAAGAATTCGTTTTACCTACCTGCTCTTCGGACTTTGGAATTTGATGGAGATTGTATTATTGGCAGTCGTATACCTGGCAGTGGATCTGGTTTTGTTGAAATCGGGAGCAGAGCTGGTGGAACGGTTTACAGGTCTGCTCTTTATTACCCTCCTGGTGCTGGCCATTCCTTATTCTCTCTCCTGGCTGTGGCTCTCACTGAAAGATAAGCGTTCGACGCTGGAGAACCTGACCGAAAATACATCTCAGGAGTTCAGAGAGAGGAAGATGGTTACATTCCGCGATGAAACGGAGAAACTGCGTTTTTCCATAAAATCCCGTGATATCCTGTTTGTGGAATCCACTGATAACTATGTGACGGTTCATACTACCGAAAAAGGAATGATCAAAAAAATCATGTTGAGAAATACCATGAAGCGCCTGGAGAAAGAGCTGGAAGGCACCTTGATACAACGCTGTCACCGTTCCTATATGGTCAATTTTGAAAATATCAAACTGGTCAAGCTGATAAGTACCAACCTGTATATTTACATGGATTTCCCTGAAGAGATCCGTATTCCGGTCTCCCGGACCTACGCCGAACATGTCCACGAATTCCTGAACAGAGTCTCTCTTTAATCTGTTTTTCACAGCAGCTGATACCAGGTGTCTTACTTATTTCATACATTCGGGGAGATTTAACAAAATTTATCCAAATCATGAAGAACGTAAGATGGCAATGGATGCTGGTCATTGCCGGGTGGGCAATAACCGGATTGTTTTCGTACGCCCAGGAAGAGAAAGAAGGTGAAGCTCCCGCAGATTACCACTTTACCATCGTAAAGAGCCATCCTGTAACCCCGGTAAAAGATCAACACAGGTCAGGGACCTGCTGGAGTTTTGCCACTTCCAGCTTTATAGAGTCGGAACTGCTGAGGACAGGGAAAGGTGAGTTTGACCTCTCTGAAATGTACTTTGTCCGTAAGGTATATGAATTGAAAGCAGAAAAGTATGTTCGGATGCATGGTGAGAACAGGTTTGGAGAGGGGGGATTAGCCATGGATGTGATCCATATCTGGAAGGAGTTTGGAATGGTACCAAACGAAGTGTATGACGGGTTGACTATCGGCGACTCCCTACCGGTGCACGGGGAAATGGATGCGGTACTTAAAGGCTATATGGATCAGGTGATAAAGAATCGTAACCGGACGCTTACCCCTGTATGGAAAGAGGGATTTGGGGGGATTCTGGATGCCTACCTGGGGCCAGAGCCCAAGAATTTCGAGTATAAAGGGGAAAATCATACTCCGGGCTCTTTTGGAAACAGCCTGGGTTTGAACCCGGTCGATTACGTGGCTGTCGGGTCTTATACTCACCATCCATTCTATGAAGATTTTATTATCGAGATCCCTGATAACTGGCTCTGGGGAAGTGTTCACAATACCCCTCTGGATGAGATGATGGAGATCCTGGATCATGCTCTTGAGAACGGTTTTACCGTTTGCTGGGATACGGATACGGGAGAGAAAGGATACGAGTGGAAAAGGGGAATGGCCCGGATGCCCTTCAGCCATGGGAAGGAGCAGGTGATTACTCAGGAGAATCGACAAAAAGCATTTGATAACTACCAGACCACTGATATTCATCTCATGCATATTACCGGGATAGCCAGGGACCAGCATGGGGATAAGTACTATCTGGTTAAGAATTCATGGGGTATTGAGGACCATATTTACGAGGGCTACCTGTACGTCTCAGAAGCCTACATGAGGTCAAAAACCATTTTTATTATGGTTCATAAGGATGCGATACCTCCTTCGACAGCTGCTAAGCTGAGGTTGTAGATCAGTTCCAGCACATGCCCCGTTCCTGATAGATCCGGATGAAATTATCTACCGAACGGTTGTATCCTGACTCCATATCATCCGGGAAATAACAAGCGGGTAATTCTCCCGCTCTGCGATGGGAGGCTATGCAGTCACAACAAATTCCCTTTTTACTGCAAGGATAGCTGCAGTTGCAATTAACCAGGTTTCTCTCTTTTTTACAGTCCATACTTCAATAATAATCAATTTTGCCTTTGGATGATGTTGATAATTTGTTTTTTGATATCATCCCATCCCCATAACTTTGTATCCGTTGGTACCCATAGACGATATCATTTCGTAAGGTGATGAAGAACAAACTGGTGCAGAAAGCACTGCTGGTTATCCTTTTTATAATATTCAGTTTCGCATGGTCTGGCAACCAGGTGTTGTTTTCGGGCTTTGAACCGACATTTCCGGAATATCCTCCTTTTTTAGATGCTGATCAGAGCTGGGTAGATTCTGTTATCAATCAACTCACCCTGGAAGATCGCATAGCCCAGATGATTATGATCTATGCCTATTCCAATATGGGACCGGAGCATGAGAAGGCTGTACTAAGGCAGATTTCCCGCTATAAAGTGGGTGGCATTCTTTTCTTTCAGGGAGAACCCATCCATCAGGCCAGGCTCACCAACCTGTTCCAGGAGGCATCAGAAACGCCTCTATTGATCGCCATAGATGGTGAGAATGGGCTGGGAATGAGATTGAAGCACACCTTCACCTATCCCTCCATGATGACGCTGGGAGCCATATCTGATAACAGTCTCATTTACAGACTTGGAAAGGATATGGCAGATCAGTTTAAAAGAATAGGGATACATATGAACCTCGCTCCGGTAGCAGACATCAATAATAATCCTGACAACCCGGTGATTGGAACACGCTCATTCGGGGAGGAGCGGAGGAATGTTTCTGATAAGGTGATTGCGTTGATGAAAGGAATGCAGGATCAAAGATTGCTGGTGGCTGCAAAGCACTTTCCCGGACATGGAGATACAGATACAGATTCGCACCGTGCGCTGCCTGTAATTCCCTATGATATGAGCCGGCTCGATTCTATGGAACTCTATCCTTTCAGAGAAGCTATACACCGGGGATTGACCGGGATCATGGTAGCACACCTTCAGGTCCCGGCACTGGATGAAAGAGATAACAGGGCAACTACCCTGTCTCGTCCGGCAGTTACAGGTTTGTTAAAACAACAAATGGATTTTCAGGGATTGATTATTACCGATGCCCTGAACATGAAAGGATTGAGTAACTACTTCGAACCGGGGACGAGAGAAGTAGAGGCAGTAAAGGCCGGAAATGATATTTTGTTGATGCCCTCCGATGTGGGAAAAACCATTGCTTTTGTAAAAAGAGCAGTGAAATCGGGAGAGATTTCTGAAGAAGAGATCAATGAAAGTTGCCGTAAGATCCTGCAGGCTAAATACTGGGTGGGATTGAACCGGAGAGATCCTGTGGAAAGTGGCTCATTGGTGGCGGATCTGAACAAACCACTCTATTCCAAGCTGTACCGGGAATTGGTTGAGCACTCACTCACCCTTGTGAGGAACAGGAACGGTCTCTTACCACTGGAAAACCTGGAAAAGATAAGATTGGCTACCGTCACCATATCACGGAATTCAGATCCCGGAATAGGAAGTACCACCGATCTCTATCTGGAAGGAACACATTATTCGCTTTCCACCACAGCCAATCCACAGGATCGTTCCAGGCTGCTAAGAGAATTGAAGGGTTATAATACGGTTATTATCAGTGTCTTGAATACAAGTTCAAGAGCATCCAGACAGTATGGGATCAGTGAGGGGACGGCCAGTTTTATCGAACAATTGGATACAACTGCTACTTTGATCCTGAATATGGCAGGAGTTCCTTATGTGTTAAAACGTTTTTCCCGCCTGGACCACCTGGATGCCATCATTCTGTCTTACAATAAGGATCCCCTGTATCAGAAGATCACGGCACAGGCCATATTCGGCGGTGCTGCTTTTTCCGGAAAGATGCCGGTTTCGGCAGGAGACTTTGCATCGGCAGGAGAGGGGCTCAATACGGGAGTGCCTAACAGGTTGGGGTATGCAAAGCCTTCCGATGTGGGGCTCCGTGAAGACAGGCTTGGTAAGATGGATGAGATCATCAGAGAAGCAATGGAGAGTAAAGCCATGCCAGGATGCCAGGTGCTTGTGGCCCGACATGGAAAGGTGGTTTGGCATAAGGCTTACGGATATCACACCTATCGAAAGAGAAGAACAGTGGTGCTGAGCGATCTGTATGATCTGGCCTCAATTACCAAAGTGGCAGCTACCACAGCAGCTCTGATGCGACTCAGGGACCAGGGGAAATTTCATGAAGATTCACTGATGGGAGCTTATCACCCCACTCCCGGGTCATGCAATAAAGCAGAATTGCTGGTCAGCGATATACTCACTCATCAATCGGGGACGGTTCCGTGGATACCCTTTTACTTTAATACACTGGAACCGTTGGATTCCTCTCAAAGCCTGATCAGTAATAACTGGTCACATATCCATCCCTTCAAAATACACAGCGGTTACTTTGCCAACCGGAATGTGAAATACAAGGATAGTACTTACCAGAAGTACTACTCTCCCGGTTTTCCATACCAGGTGGCTGATGATCTCTATATGAGAAAGGATCTGAAGGACTCTCTTTATCGCTGGATCTACGATTCTGAAATACTATCGAAGGAGTATCGTTACAGCGGACTCGGTTTTTATATGTTTCAGCAGATCATTGAGAGTATCACCGATACTATGCTTTATCCCTATGTATGGCATAACTTCTATCATCCGCTTGGAGCTCATACCCTGGGGTATAAACCGCTGAACAGGTTTCCCGAGGAACGGATAATACCTACCGAAAATGATCTCTTCTTCAGAAGGCAGTTGCTTCATGGGCACGTACACGATATGGGTGCAGCCATGCTTGGAGGGGTCTCAGGTAATGCGGGTCTGTTCGCATGTGCCAATGATCTGGCAAAGATGATGCAAATGTTCTTGAACGGAGGCTGGTATGGAGAGAAAGTCTATATCGATTCAACCACCCTGGCTCTATATACCTCGTGTTTTAATTGCGACGATGAGAATCGCCGGGGATTAGGATTCGATCGCCCTATAACAGAGGAGAGGGATGCGGGACCGGCCTGTGATGATGCTTCGGCTCGTAGCTATGGACATTCAGGCTTTACCGGAACCCTGGCCTGGGTCGATCCTGAGTACGATCTGATCTACATTTTTCTCTCCAATCGTGTACATCCCAATATGGCCAATAACAGACTGATCGATCAAAACATCCGGACCAAAGTTCAGCAAGTGGTATACGATGCCTTAGAAAAATAGTAATTACCTTTATTAGAAAGTAAAAACTTGAATGATGAAACCGACACATATTGAACACATTGGAATTGCAGTGGCAGACCTGAAGGAAGCTATAACGTATTACGAAACTGTTATCGGGCTGGAGTGCTATGCCATTGAGGAGGTACCGGATCAGAGAGTCAGGACCGCATTTTTCAAGGTAGGAGATACAAAGATCGAGTTACTGGAAAGTACTGATCCGGAAGGCCCTATCGGAAAATTCGTTGAAAAACGGGGGCCGGGTATCCATCATTTGGCTTTTGCCATGGAAAATGTAGGTGAGTCGTTGAAACAGGCAGCAGAACAAGGCGTAAGACTTATTGACGAACATCCTCGAAAAGGAGCTGAAGGGTTACAGATCGGTTTTCTTCATCCCAAATCCACATTTGGAGTACTTACCGAGTTTTGTGGTATAGAATAATTAATTTTGTTAAGAATTCAACAATAGCACACATGCAAAGAAAAGCCATAGCGGGAAATGCAGGAGACAGGATCCGCTCAGACTGCAAGGTTACACTGGAACTGAGAGACAAGGGAGGTATGGAGATTGTGCTGAAAAGCAAGGTGGAAAGCATGTTTGGGAGTCAGATCAGAGAACAAGTGCTGGAGGTCTTGAAGGTTCTGGAGGTAGATCATGCATCGGTGACACTGGAAGATTCGGGAGGATTACCTTTTGTGGTAGGGGCACGCCTTGAGAGTGCTGTAAAGAAGCTTCTTCCTGTGGATCACTCTTGGATACCCCCGGTGATCCCTCAAAATCAATATGATACAGAGAGGGATCGCTTCAGGTTTTCCAGGTTATATCTACCAGGGAATACCCCAAGTATGATGTTGAATGCAGGGATCCATCGGCCGGACGGAGTTATTCTCGATCTGGAAGATTCTGTGGCTCCGGATAAAAAAGATGAAGCCAGGTTGCTGATCAGGAATGCCCTTTGTCAGGTCGATTTCTATGGTGCTGAACGGATGGTACGGATCAACCAGTTGCCGGCAGGATTGGATGACCTGGAGGATGTAGTACCCCATCATGTGCATCTACTGCTGATACCCAAATGCGAACACGCTTCAGAGGTGAAGCAGGTGGAGGAGCGGGTGGCTTCCATTCTGAAAAAGCATGGACAGAAGCGTCACATTTTCCTCATGCCCATTATTGAGAGCAGCCTTGGAGTAGAACATGCTTTCGAAATAGCCACCTCGTCTGATCAAGTGGTAGCCATGGCCATAGGTTTGGAGGACTATACCGCTGATCTGGGAGTGAAACGGACCGCTGGAGGAGAGGAGTCCCTCTATGCCCGGACCAGACTGGTCAATGCTTGCAAAGCTGCAGGTATCCAACCCATCGATTCGGTCTTTTCAGATGTGGCAGATATGGAAGCCCTGATGCAGAATGTGAAGCGATCTAAAGCTCTTGGATTTGAAGGGATGGGTTGCATACACCCCAGGCAAGTGCCGGTCATCCATGAAGGATTTTGTCCCGATGAGGCGGAGGTCCTAAAGGCAGAGAGAATCGTAAAAGCTTTTAAAGAAGCTGAAGCCAAGGGACTTGGAGTCATCTCGCTGGGGACAAAAATGATAGATCCGCCGGTAGTGAAAAGAGCACAACAAAGCCTTGCTCTGGCATACCGGTTTGGATTAAGAGAAAAACCTCAATTGTAATCATATGACCTACGTTACGAATGCTGTTGGCCGCAAAGTGACCACCGAAGTGAACGGTGAACCGGCTATTCCTTATAAAGGAGTAGGAAAGCATAAGCCTGAAGGGAGCAAACATGGTCCCTCCATTGCCAGTTGCAGTGATTTCCCTGTAGATGGAGATAAGCGGATAAAGGATCTGCAGACTGCCCTGGAGAAGTTGGGATTGAGAGATGGAATGACCATTTCGACCCATCACCATTTCAGAAACGGAGATTTCCTGGCGAACATGGTGTTTGATGTGGCGCACAAAATGGGAGTTAAGGGATTGAGGTGGTTTCCATCCGCATCATTTCCATGCCACGAACATCTGATCCAGTACCTGGAAGATGGAACCATCCAGCGGATCGAAGGAAGCATGAATGGTCCCCTGGGAAGGTTTGTTTCGGAGGGAGGAATGGCCGGTACAGGGGTACTGAGATCTCATGGCGGGCGCTACCAGGCGGTTCAGGATGGAGAAGTAAAGATCGATATTGCCATTATCGGAGCTCCCACAGCGGATCAATTTGGCAATGCCAACGGATTGTTCGGGGATTCGGCTTGCGGATTACTGGGATTTGCGCTGGCTGATTCAGAATATGCCGATAAGGTGATCGTAGTCACAGATAATCCCGTGGAGTTCCCTTGTGTGCCCTGGCAGATACAAGGTAACCTGGTGGATTATGTGGTGGAGGCAGAACGATTGGGAGATCCGAAGATGATAGTTTCAGGTACCACCCAGATTACTAAATCTCCGGACCGGTTGTTACTTGCAGAACTGACCGCCAGGTTCTGTGATGTGGCAGGAATTATCAAGGAAGGTTTTAGTTTCCAGTCGGGTGCAGGAGGGACTTCCCTGGCAGTGGGAGAGTATTTCAAACGAATCATGCAGGAGAAGGGTATACGGGCCCGGTTTGCCCGCGGAGGAAGTAACAAATACCTGGTATCTATGCTGGAAGAGGGTTTGGTTGACTATATACTGGACGGACAAACCTTTGATCTGGAAGGAGTACGGTCCATGGCCGAAAATCCTGGTCATGTATGGACCAGTCCGTTCACCAGTTACAATTACCATGGGAAGGGCAATTTTGCCAGTCTGGTCGATGTGGTGATCCTGGGTGCGACCGAAATTGATCTGGACTTCAATGCCAACGTGGTCACTCACTCTGATGGCTATTTGTTGCACGGGATAGGGGGTTGGCAGAACTGCCTGTTATCGAAAACAGTGATCCTTTCCATTCCTCTTTTCAGGGACAGGGTGCCTGTGATCAAGGATCGGGTGACCACCGTGTGCGGTCCGGGTGAACTTATTGATGTAATCGTCACGGAAAGGGGCATCGCCATCAATCCACGCAGAACTGATCTGATCGAGGCAACCAGGCATAGCAACTTGCCTATCAAGAGCCTGGAGGAGCTGAAAGCGGAAGCGGACAGGATCTGTGGAATCCCCACACCTCCCGAACTGGAGGATAGGGTAGTGGCGGCCATCAAATGGCTCGACGGCACCGTAATTGATGTGGTTCACCAGGTCAAAGCCCGGAACCAATAATTTGAAATGGTGCCCAGTAGAAGGGGATCTCATACTTCTGGCGGGTGGCTATCTGCGCAAATCTGAGGGATTCCACGGGATCATAATCTGTCAGGTGGGTATAGAATTGCATCATTAAGTAAGCAGTCGGTTCATCTGCCACACTCCAGAGACTCACCACTACGCTCTCTGCACCGGCATAGAGAAATGCCCTGGAAAGACCAATGATCTCATCCCCTCTGTTTAAAGATCCAAGACCGGTTTCACAAGCGCTCAGTACCACCAGTTGCGCATTCAGTTCTAATCCGAATATTTCATTGACGGTAAGCAAGCCATCTTCCTGCTCCGAAGGAGCCAGTACAAGGTACGAATACATGGGCTGGATCTGATCCAGTATTCCATGTGTGGCCAGGTGCACATATTGATAGGGGGTGGCGCTCGATTTGAAGTAGGATTCTGTTGACGATTCTTCAAAGGCCACCGTGGGCTCTGCAAAGATCGTACTGATATGGCTAATCTCCCTGGAGGTGCCCGGCAATCCGGTTAATCCGCTAAATTCCATATTACCCAGTGCCAGTGCAAAAAACTGCTTATCGGGAGAACCTTTCGCATCAGCTGACAAGGCAAAGCTGTTAAGGGAGGGAGCATAGAACAGATTGTAACTATCGATCAAATAACTTCCTGACTCATTGATCAGACATTGAAAGGGCAGGAAATGCAATGACAGGTGAGGGATGATACCTATGGTCTCATAGGCATCCAGTTCTTTCTCAAACGGTTCGATCAGGAGCCGATAACCCAGGTTGTAAATCTCTTCATGCTTTCTGCTGCCTACAGTTTTTCGGCCATTTGTTACCAGATCAATAATCTCTTCCTCGCTCACCTTTACCGATTTGCTTTGGATTTCCCGGGAAGTGATCATCCAGATGAATAGATTTTCCTGACTTACCCAATAGACGAGAAAAGCTGTTTTCTGATCTATCTTTAATAAAAGATCTTGAATATCAGCGACTTCCATGTTCATTATGGAATTGTACTGTGGATTGTAAAGTTTGATTTGTGTGAGCAGGTCGGAATACTCCTCTCGCTTTTCGTAAATCTCTTTTTCAATCCGTTGTACATCAATCCCTCTGGTCAAGTTCAACTCTCCCTTCTGCAACAACCTGGAAAGGGATTGAATCTCCTGACTGAGCTTCTGTTCCATTTCCACCAGCTCGGCGCTTTCATCTTTGCGAATATGAATCCTTCCGTTACCCAGCATATCTAAAAAAGTTCTTGCACGAGCCTTTTCAGAAAAGTAGAACGATTCATCTGACCTTCCCTGGTCCATCAATAACTGAATGAGCCGGTCATAGACCTCTATTTTATCCTCCATGTAGAGGCTTTTGTACTCCTCCACGGTGAGATTACCCCGTATCCTCTCAATAATCTTTACAGCGGAGCTATATGCTGCAATGGCTGAATCAGGTTGTGACAGTTTTTCATACAGTTTACCCCGGATGTAAAGCATCCGCCATTTTGTTTCATCGTACTCAGCCTGTGTGTTAGCCCGGTCCAGGCTTTGCCGGGCTTCGCTCAAAAGGTTCATATTCAGATAGCTGCTGGCTAACATAATATCACTTCTGGCTTCGCCATCCGACAAACTGGCCTCAGCAAAATGGTGCTTTGAGGTTTGAAAATGACTTATTGCCTCCTGCCACAGGTTCCACTCCATGGCCACTTCACCCAAACGAAGACTGGCAATACCGGCTGCTACTTCAGATCCGGCAGTGGAGAAATACGAATAGGCCTGATCCAAATCTCCGGCCCTCAGATTTGCAGACGCATCCAGAGACGGTGCTATAATTTGTGTACTATCCAGATATCCAATAGCCTCCTGGTAATACTCCATGGCTTTCTGTTGATCACCTATTGTCTGATAGAGATCCCCGGTCAGCATCAGTGCCCAGGTGATCTGGGGAATGTTCCTGGTTTGTTTGGTTTCTTCGGTTGCCTCCAACTTTAAACGCAAAGCCTCTTCATATTTGGCCTGATTCACTCTCAGGAGAGCAAGAGCCTCTTTTTGCCTGTAGGTGCTCTTATTTAGCTGGTTAGCCAGCTTCAGTGAGGATTGCAGAAAGGTCTCACCGGTGGTTGGAGATCCGGCCTGATGGGAGATCTTGCCCAGTTGCAGCAGGCTTTCCATTTCACCCTCGCGATGATCCTGGTTTTTAAATATGCTCAATGCATTCAATCCATAGAGTTCACCCTGAGAAAAATCTCCCAACACCGTATGAATCCTTGAAAGGGTAAGATAGGTATCTGCAATGGAGAGCCGGTTTATGCCTTTCAGGCTTTGATCCATTCCTTCATTTAAAGAGAGTGCCTTTTTGAGGTATTCCATACCTGCCGTATAGTCTCCCATATAGAGGTGGATCTTTCCTGCCTCTCGATAATCCTCAATGATCTCCAGGGTATTGCCCTGAATGGAATCCTTCTCAAGGGCCAGGTGTATGTACTCCAGTGCTTTATCGTATCTGCCCTGAACATTGTGGGCGTTAGCCATCTTTCTGCATACATCCGCCTCCATATCCAGGTTTCGGTACACTCCCAGTTTGAGACTGGCCGCCAGCATCTTTTTATAGTGTACGATAGCCTGGTCATATTCGTGCAGGTTGTTATAGTAGTCTCCCATCTGCTGCTCCTCAGTCACCAGGATAGAGGGCGTCTTACATCCGAAATTGAAGATGAGCGTTACCGATAGGAGTAAGTATCCAGGTCTCTTCATGGGAGGTAAAAGTTCATTTGACACCACATATATGATCTTTACAGGATATACTGAAGAATAAGCAGATACCTGGGATCAGCTCCCGCGTTGCGTCCCATGAGCGGAACCATAAAACCCTGTGCCAGTCGCAATCTTTTGATCTGAAAATGTATGTTGGGCGTCCATAATAATTCCGAGGATATGTTCCCGGTAAGGGATTGTTCAAGGGTATTCCTTCCCTTATAGCTGTATGTCAGATCATTGGTTACACAGATCCAGTCGTTGAGGTGAAAATTGATGCCTCCTATGGCGTAATAGAAATTTCCAGATTTGAATGTTTTAACCTCTTCAAAGGGAGCATGGACTTTCATGCCCCCGAATCTGTACTCATATCCTGAAAGAAAAGTAAAAGAATAAGGATAGACTATTTTTCTGGCCTGCATATTGATCTCCAGGGAAATTTCACCTGAACCTGTGGCTTTATCGTATTGATTAAGATCGATTACATTGCTAGGACTCTTTCTTCCGGTGGGAAGTTTCAGATAGGTCCCGACTGTAACGGACGGCCACCATTCCTGTTCCAAGATAGCCTGTGCCTTCACTCCGGTGTACACATCCCCCAATCCAAATCCTTTTACTTCTCCCAACAGCTTTGCCGGAGCAGTAATCTGATAATCTACTAAAAGTACAGTGTTGATTTTATCCATTACATATGGGATATACAAACTGGCTTCAATGCGATTTGTGATTCCATATTGCGCAGAGAGAAATATGGAATTTGACATTTCGGAGGCTGCTCCGGGAACAAGTTCCTTTTCAGCCTCGTTATTAAAAATGGTTTTAATCGTGCAGTATGAGTAGTTGAGCCCCATTCTGACAAACCCTTTCCCAAGGGTTGCAGGTTCTGTCACGGCAGTCATATGCTTCTGTTCGGAAGGCAGGAATTGCTCCTCTACCTGTGCCAGCATGTTCCCTGACAGCAGCAAGGACAGAACAGTTATGGTCGTTCTTTTACTCAATAATAGAGGTTTTTAAGTGTAATCAGGTTAATGCTTAAGCCCGTTCTGAAGGAGAATAGGGCATAGTTCTCTCTTCCATAGACAGGCAAGTGAAAATACTGGGAGAATCGTACGGTGGGAGAAACCAGTATCTCAAATCCGGATGAAAAAGTTCCGAGGGATCTCTCCGGAAGTGCCACACGGAATCCGGATTCTTCAGTCCAGCCTCCTGTTTCAACCTGGTGGCTCAGGGTGAAGAGAACTGCAAACCATGGAAAGACCTGATACGCCGGAGATATCTGCACATGTATAAAAGAGGAGGGGAATCTCTTATAAGGGGCAACACGGTAAGAAAAAAGGTCATTTTGTCGCCTGTGACTCCATAAATAGGTCTCCTCTTCCCCCACCGGTCCCCAGTAGTCACAGGAGAGAAACAGGGCCCAGTTCATCCCACTTATTTTGCTGTCAAAGCCGATACCATACATGGCCACATTGGATGCTGGTTTATAGAGATAATGGTAGTTGAGCAGGTAAAAACCGTCCGGGTCAGAGGGGGAGAGTAGGGTAATGGTGTGTTGAGGTTTAGAGGGATATTGAGAGGTAATGGGTACAGCGATTCCACCATGTAGCACAAGATCAAATCCCGACTGAAAGACGGGCTGTCTGGCAGAGAGTTGCAGTTGCAGCAGACCGGGCCCACTGATTTCCCTGTTGACATTTACCTCATTGTAGAACTCACCATCAAAAAATATATATGTGGGTAAAGTCTCTACCTGGTTCACTAAGTCAAAACCAGCTGAACACTCCAGATAATCTAAGATCCCATAAGCTATTCTGAAAGAAAGGTCGTTGGATAGAAAATTTCCGGCAGTCTCCTCAAAGCCTTCTTTCAATCCGGTGCTGGTGAATTTACCGGTGGCCAGGGTATGGGTGAAGGCTGTGCCCAGCTGCAATTGTCCTTTATACATGGTCAACGAGCGCTGAACGACCGGTGTTGTCAATCGGGAAAAGATCTCCTCCTCCTGCCCCTTCAGCAAGATGGCAGTAATCATTATGAAGAGCCCAGCAAACAGTAACTTCTTCATTCAGTTGAAGGTATAATATCGTGCAGACCAGGTCTGTAGAGTGATAAACCATTCTTAAAGGAACCGAACCATATTTGTCCTTTATGGTCCACCTCCATGCAAAAAATGCTTATGCCTGCCAGCCCGTCATCCTCCCGGTAGTTTACCATATGCCCCCCGTTGAACCTGATCACACCAGCCATTCCCATGCCAAACCATATGTCTCCGCCGGGAGCTTCCAGCATATCCAAAACAAAATTCCCCTCTCTCCCGTTATAAAGGCTGATACTCTTGAAGCTGTTACCTGATAGTCGTACTACATGCTTACCCCCCCGTGATCCAAACCAGATGTCTCCCCAGCTGTCGGATAGAATCGAAGTGACCGGATGTTCCGGAATGCCATTTCCCGGAGGGAGGAACTCCATATCTGATCCGGTGATCTTTAGAACTCCTCCTTCAGTTCCGGCCCAGATGGTACCAGTTTCATCCTCTTCAATGCAGTGGACTGTATCGGTGGATGGTTCGCTCAACAGATGGTATATATCGAAAGGCTGGTCCGGAGACTCCAGTTTGAACAGTCCTTTAGAACCTGTGGCCAGCCACATGTTATCGTGGCTATCCCTGTGGATGTCCATAATTTGTAAAGCTCCAGACTGATGAGTGTAATTTGTGAAAAAGGTGCCGTCGAAAATACTGAATCCCGCCCTTGTACCGAACCACATCTCTCCATTTGCATCCTCCTCAATGCTGTAAATAACATCATCATCGATCCCATGGTTAGCGCTATCCAGGAAAGTCCAGGTATTACCATCATACTTCATGATCCCAGCTCCCAAAGTACCCACCCATATATCCCCTCTGCTGTCGCATTTCAGAGAAGCTATTAAATTGCTGGTCAGACCGGTAGACACGGTAAAGCGTTCCCATGTGTTTAAGGAGTATGGGTTAATCAGATCGGGGTTAGTTTCACATTGATAGCATAGGAGAAAAGCAAGGACTATGAAGACACATATTGATCTGACCTGCGATAGCATGAAGTATGAATAAACTGCTCTTTAGTGAGGGAAAATCACTTGTGCATGTAGGTTTCTAAGCTGAGACTTCAATATGAAAGTTTCGTTCATATTGACACTTTTTTTTATATCGGGGAACCATTCGCAAAGGAAAAAGAAGTTATTCTCCTGATTCAGCTCCAACGTCGGCGTATTGTGTGCAAAGAGCCACATTCCACCTAAAACTGACTTGTACGCCAATACATAATAAACAACTGCTTCCATATTCCTGAACTCTACTTCGCCCATATTATCAGTGGTCGCCGTAGCCAGTTTATTCTGAAGGTTCATCAAATCGTCCTCACTTGCATAAAGTTCTACAATTGCACCGGAAATCACGTTCTCGCCTGTACTGTCATATACCGAAAAACTAAGAATAGTGGGTTCATTGATAGTAACTGACTGAATAATTGAATTATCCCCGGATTCATTATATGCAGTAAGCTTCACGCCGTAGATGCCTGCAACTTCATATATGTGTTCGGGATTCTCCAGTGTAGAAGTCTGTGTATCTCCGAAGTCCCATTCGTAGGAAGTGGCATTTAGAGTCAGATTTTTAAATTCTAAGGTTTCTCCGGCTTCGGGATTTTCGGTGGGTTTGTAGCTGAAAGAAGGTTCAGGAAGCTTCTTACATGAAAAAATAAGAGTGATGCTAAGAATGAGTACCCCCAGTACACGGCTGTTTATATGTATCATACAGGTATTCTTATGGTTATGTTTTGAGGTGCCTGGAACAACCAAGGCAATATACACCATTCATCCTCAATAATCAAGTGATAAAGAGGGTCAGCCGTCTGCTTTTTCATACCTTTCGTGCAACAATTCAATTATTCCTTCGTCATTGTGGCAGAACAGAGAAACTCAGGAAAATACAATCAAAAGCATAAGAAGTTGATTGAGGCCTGTAAACGAGGAGATAGAAAATCGCAATTTGAACTTTATACGTTGTACCATGTAGCCATGTACAACACTGCCCTGAGAATAGTCAGGGATCCTGATGATGCAGAGGATGTCATGCAGGAGGCGTTCTTAAAAGCTTTTGCAAAATTGAAAACCTTCAGGGGAGAGGTAAGCTTTGGTGCCTGGATGAAACGGATAGTCATTAATAAGTCACTTGACTTTCTCAGATTAAAAAAGGAGCAACTCTCTCTGGATGAGATAGGTGAGATCGAGGAAGTTCCGGATGATCAACCCGTAAGTCTAGTGACAACACATATGGCTGAAGAGATCAAAGAGGCAATATACTCTCTACCCGAAGGTTACAGGATTGTGCTCTCACTTATTCTGCTCGAAGGGTATGACCACGAAGAGGTGTCAGAAATTTTACACATTTCCAATGCCACTTCTCGTACACAGTATCACAGAGCAAAGAAGAAGTTAGTTGAGTTACTCAAGAAATCGGCTAGGAAAGATGATTGATCTTGAAAAACATATAAAGGAACAGAGACTATTGTTGGACTCAGACCAGCCCCGCAAGGGGCATGAAGATAGGTTCAGGCAGAAACTTGAGTATCAGCCGGAACGACGTTTCAATATCAGGCATGCGTTGCAGGTGGCTGCATCTCTGGCTATCCTCATCACTTCCGGAATCGTACTGGTTAAACTTAACACAAACGAAGTAAAGATAGCCACACAAGAGATTCCAGAAGCTGTTATGGATGCCAACATCTACTATTCTTCCCAGGTGAATGCCAGGTATGAGCAGATCAGAGGTTTTACCTTTGTTGACTCAGAGGAAAAGACGGTGCTTTTAGATGAGTTAAAGGACCTGGATGCCTATCATAAGCAGTTAATGAATGATCTTGAAGCAAATCCTGATGATGGCCGGGTGATCAATGCTTTGATCCGTCATTACCTGATCAAATTGGAAGTAATGGACCAGATAATAAAACAATTGAATCAAATAAACGTGGAAACATCCAAAGATCATGAAAACGAAAGTGTATAAATCAAAAAGCTTACTCCTGTCACTGTTGCTGTGTATTGCGGTAAGTTATGCTCTATCCGCCCAGGATGCAAAAAAAGAGTATTCTGAATCCTTCGATGTAAAAAAGGGAGTTACACTCACCACACACACGAAGTTTTCGGATATTGAGATACTGACCTGGGAAAAGGATGTGGTGGATATTCTGGTTGAAGTGGAGGTGGACGCTTCTTCTAAAGCCAGAGCAGAAGAGTTGCTGAAAAGGATCGATGTGAAAATTCAGAAATCAGGAAATACCATTGCGGTGGAAACTGAATTGGAGAGTGGTTGGTCCAGGAATGCAAAGGTGGAGATTAACATCACCATAAAGGCCCCTGCCTATATTAACGCAGAAATGGATAATGCCTATGGGGATATCTTCATCCAGGAGATTTCCGGACTTGCTCTGCTTGATCTACAATATGGTAATCTGAAGGCAGGCAGGCTGACCAGGGGAGATGAGAAACCGTACAACCAGATTGAGTTGGCGTACTCTGATGGTACTATTGATGAAGCAGGCTGGATCGAAATAGAGATGGCTTATTCGGATATGGAGATCAATGCATCAGAAATGTTACTCGTGGAGAGCAAATACTCTAAGCTGATCGGCGAAAGTGCCGGCACTATTATCACTGAGGGTGCTTATGATAAATACTTCATAGATGAGATTGATAATTTCGAGGCTGAGTTGAAATATTCAGGAATAAAATTTGGGGTACTTCATAAGTCGCTCCAATTGCACTCTGCTTATACAGGCGCAAAGATCGAGAAGGTGTCAAAAGGATTTGACGAGATAGAGGCATCCCTTGCATACGGTAACATTCAGATGGGTTTGGAACCAGGAGCTTCCTACAAGGTTGAGGGTCAGGCAAAGTACGGAAAGATTCACATTGCAAGCGGTGACAAGTTGAGTAAGTCCAAAGACGGTCCCTCAACAAAAGTGTGGGGTACTGTGGGCTCCAGTCCTAAATCCACAGTGAAACTGATTGCCAAATATGGAAATATCATCATTGAGTAACGAGAGCCAATACGCGACAACAATCCCGGAATTTTTTTAAATTTCGGGATTGTTTTTTTATGGATCTTATTATGCTAAAAGTCGTTATGAAATCAAACCACTTCCTTATAGCCTGTTTTGCTATCCTGATCATCTTCTCGCTAGGATCCTGCAGTTCCAGCAATGACCAACAAGAGAAAGATCAGTCGACACAGGCACAATCCCTGTCATATGAATATGCCATTGTCTTGCATGGTGGTGCTGGGAATATGAATTTTGAAAATCTACCGGAAGCCAGGCAAACCATATACAATCAGGCCCTGGACAGTGCCCTTCAGGTAGGTCTCGATATTTTAAGCGAGAATGGGGAAAGCATTGATGCAGTGGAGGCAGTGATCCGTTATTTGGAGGATAATCCTCTTTTCAATGCCGGGAGAGGAGCTGTATTTACCAGTGAAGGTAAAAACGAATTGGATGCCTCCATCATGAACGGGAAAGACCAGAATGCCGGTGCATTGGCAGGAGTGACAAATATCAAGAATCCCATATCAGCAGCCCGGGCAGTAATGGAAAAATCGAAACATGTAATGCTGGCAGGGAAGGGGGCTTCATCATTTGCTGCGGAGGTTGGTCTGGAAATGGTGGACCCGTCCTATTTCTACACAGAAGAGAGGTTCCAATCCTTACAACGTGCACTGGAGAGTGAAAAGTACGGCACTGTGGGGTGTGTGGCTCTGGATATTAATGGGAATCTCTGTGCAGGTACCTCTACAGGAGGAATGACCAATAAGAAGTATGGACGTATCGGTGATGCCCCGGTGATCGGAGCCGGGACTTATGCCAATAACCAAACCTGTGGTGTTTCTGCAACCGGACATGGAGAGTTCTTTATCAGATGGAGTGTGGCCCATGATATCTCCGCCCTGATGGAATACAAAGGTATGACTGTGGAGGAAGCAGCACAAGAGGTAATCGAGAAGAAACTGGTGGAAGCAGGAGGAGATGGGGGAGTGATCTGTCTCGATAACAAGGGACGTGTAGCCATGGTCACCAACACCAGCGGGATGTTTCGAGCCTACGGGAATTCAGCGGGGAACCGGGTGGTGGCCATTTTCAAGTAGTGGGTGATGAGAAAGCAATACTTTTTTCAACCTTCTGACCATGGGTATTATGCCTGGGACGTTGACAGACTGGTAGAACTATCCAAAGACCTTCCGGTAATCAGGATTCCCCTGGAAGAGATCCGGGAGATTGATGAGAATTTCTGGTATGGGGGTGAGCAGGATGTTCCTACCTGCCGCTCCATCGTAGAGCATTTTCGCCTTGTGAATGAAACCGACCTGGATTATCCTGTCATATTATCCAGCCAAGGAAGAGTCATGGATGGCATGCACAGGGTGGCCAAAGCCCTGTTATTAGGCCACCAGGACATTAAGGCAGTCCAATTCAGTGCAGATCCACAACCCGACTATACGGACGTATACCCGGATGATCTGCCTTATTAGTTGTGCTAAGAACTCCTGGCCTTGAAGGGCAGAAAGGTCATAAAATCGGCGTGATGAACGACATAGGCTTCGGTGCTGCGTTTGACCATATCGCCTTCTCCTGCATGAGCCGCAATGATATGGCAGACTTCGGCAGGAATGCCGCAGCTTTCGGCCAGGGATACACCCGAGAACGGGTGCCTGAGGTACTTCCCATAGGTTCCTTGTATTGCCTTTCCCTTATCATCCAGGACATATTCCAGCAGTTTTCCCACATCAGCCAGAATGGCTCCTGAAATGAGCACATCCATATTTACCGGTAGTTCTTCGCCAAAGAATTCGTTCATCTTATTTCCACTGTCGCGGGCGATATGAACTACGGCCCTTTTATGGTCCATAAAACTAACCTTCAGGTCCGGTCCGCATAACAGGGTGAAAGGGATCCGCTTCAGATCATCGCCGGTCAGGACGCTCTTTTCCAGAGCGGTTTCCCACACCTTTGCAGTTTTTATGCGTAGATCCTCGTCCTCGATCCAATCGATTTCAGGCCACAATTCCAGCACTTCGGGATTGATCTTTTCCATCTTTCTCCGGATTATAAATTAGCATTAATGGCATCGGCCATATTCCTGGTTGAGGCCGCTCCGTTCTCAACGACATTGGCACGGCCCGGCATTTTCATCATATCGTATGTCCGGACATTCCCTTCTACGATCACCTTGGCAATGGAACTCCTGATCCGTTCGGAGATCTCGGTTTCATCAATATGGTCAAGCATCATACAGGCAGATTCCATCATGGCAATGGGATTCACTATGCTCACGGGGTAGTCGGCATATTTGGGTGCAGATCCGTGGGTAGGTTCAAATACCGAGACCTCTTCACCCAGGTTGGCACTACATGCAAATCCAAGACCCCCGATTAATCCTGCAAATCCGTCAGAAACGATATCCCCAAACATATTACCTGCTACGATCACTCCATAGGTCTCAGGATTCTTGGTAAGCCACATCATTTGTGCATCGATGTTGGTGTTCCACAGTTCGATCTCTTTATAATCAGCTGCCTGGATCTCCTGGGCCATCTTATACATCATTCCTGAGGTTTCTCTGATCACGTTAGGTTTTTCGCAAACGGTGACGCTCTTATAGTCAAATTTACGGGCGTAGTCGAATGCAGCCCTCAGGATCCGCTCAGTAGCCTTTTTTGTAAAGATCCTGGTCGAAATGGAGAGCTCTTCCCTGGGCACATCCCCAAAATTCTTTGCGAACTTCGGATGGGATGCCAGGCCATCGTATACTAAATCGGGGGGATTGCTCCACTCGACTCCTCCATACAACCCTTCAGTGTTCTGCCTGAAAATGGCCACATCGATCTCTGGTTCTTCGATGGTCCCATTCTGTCCACGACGAATAAAGTTAAGCGGATTGCCTTTATAGGTCCTGCATGGTCTTATACATACATCCAGATTGAAGTGCTGGCGCAATCCGACAATAGGGCTGGAATAGACCAGGCCCTTCTCCCTGAGGGCAGGATCCAGTTCTGTAAATGCTTCATCTTTTGGCTTACTGGTGATGGCACCGAAAAGTCCGATTTTGTGTTCTTTTAACAGGTCAATGGTCCTGTTTGGCAGCGGATTTCCCTCCTTTTTCCAGAATTCCCAGCCAATATCGCCTTCTACATAATCGGCGTTAAATCCCGCTTTTTCCAAAACACGAATAGTTTCTTCTAGCACAACTCTTCCTATTCCGTCGCCTGGAAGAGCTACAATGGTTCTTTTTTGCATGTTGATAAACAGATTAGTTTAGGAACTAGATGTATTATATTTGCGAAAGTATAATATTATTTGTTCATAGATGATGGTAATACATCATATTTATGACAAAAATATTACAAAACATATAGCCATAATATTCAATCCGTAAATGCAAAGTATTTCTAAACTCCAGCCACTGGAGGTGTGGACCTATTTTAATGAAATTCTCTCCATTCCTCGAATCTCCAAAAAGGAAGAACAAATCACAGACTACCTAATCAGATTTGCGCGTGAACATAAACTCTCCTGCGAGAAGGATCGTGTGGGAAACGTGCTGATATCCAAGCCTGCAACAAAGGGCATGGAGAATAGAAAAGGTGTCATTCTGCAGTCACATATGGATATGGTGGGAGAGAAGCATTCGGATGTTAATCATGATTTTGACAAAGATCCTATCCAGGCTTATATTGAAGATGGTTGGGTCAGGGCAAAAGGTACCACCCTTGGGGCGGATGACAGCATCGGGATGGCCGCATCTCTGGCCATACTTGCTTCAACGGAGATTGCACATGGTCCTCTGGAGTCTCTTTTTACTGTAGATGAAGAGAGTGGGATGACAGGAGCTTTGGGGCTTCAGCAGGGATTTCTGAAAGGATCAGTTCTTCTGAACCTGGATTCGGAAGATGAGGGAGAGATATTCATAGGTTGTGCCGGAGGTATGGATACGGTAGCATTGCTCAAGCTCAAGAAGAAAAGGGCAAAACGAAATCACATTGCTTTGCGTATCAGGGTGAATGGTCTCCAGGGCGGACATTCCGGTGATGAGATACATAAAGGTTATGGGAACTCCATCAAGATCCTGAATCGCTTTCTTTGGAATGCAGATCAGCGATTTAAGATCTCTCTCGCCCATTTGGAAGGGGGCAAAGCCAGAAATGCCATTCCGAGGGAAGCCGAGGCCATCATTTCGCTTTCAGAGAAGAATCATGAGTTGATCCGGGTCTATTTTGATTCCTTTGTGGATATAATGAAACAGGAGTTGGAAAGGGTAGAGCCTGAGTTTAAAATGTCCATGGAAATGGTCGATATGCCAGCCCAGAGAATCAACAGAAAACAGCAGAAAGGAGTGTTCAATACTTTATATGCCTGTCCCCATGGAGTGATAGCCATGAGTCTGGAGATACCTGGCCTGGTAGAAACATCAACCAATCTGGCTGCCATCAGGAACAGAGAGGAGGATGTGTTAGAGATTGTCACCAGTCAGCGCAGCAGCGTGGAATCGGCCAAACAGGATATCGCTGACCGCATGGGATCGTTGTTCAAGTTGCTGGGAGCAAAAGTGGAACATTCGGGAGGCTATCCGGGATGGAAACCCAATACCTCATCGGAGATCCTGGGAATTTCAGAAAAGGTGTATATGGACTTGTTTAGTGAAAAACCTCAGGTGAAAGCCATCCATGCAGGTCTGGAATGCGGTTTATTCTTACAAAAGTATCCTGAATTGGATATGATTTCTTTTGGCCCCACTATCAAAGGAGCCCATACACCGGAAGAGCGTATGGAGATCGATACTGTGGAGAAGTTCTGGAAATACCTGTTGGTATTACTGGAACAAGCACCCGAGAAGTAGTACAGCCGGGAATTTACTGGACAGGTTCAAAATCCTCTTTAGTCACACAACATACGGGACAAAACCAATCTTCCGGAAGCTTATCGAAGGGTGTACCCGGAGCAATCCCATTCTCGGGATCGCCCTCTTCAGGATCATACACATAACCACAAACAGTACACTGGAATTTTTGCATATGTCTGTATTTAATTCAACCTATGCTTTGCAATGCTAACCCGGCTTAACAGAGCCATCAAGGTTCCGGTTACCACTTCACCTGTCTCAGGATCCAGTTCTGATCCACGCATGCTGTGCGGTATAAGGTAAATAGCCAGCATGACGAGAGAAGCGAATATGGCCAACCATCTGCCATAGGATTTATTTCGTAGTAACCAGGCAGCTAAAAAGGCAAACAGTGCCAGCAGCACCTTATTATCAGTGAGATCCTCTCCGAGCGGCCAACCGGTCCAGAATTGTCCAAAAGCATATTTCTGCACAATGGGCCCGAACACAAATCCACCTGCAATTAATAAAATGAGGGTCACACCCACATGTTTCTTATAAGAGGGAATGTTTCCCAATGCAAAGAAGATGACAGCGGTGGACCAGATCACTGTGAGGACCATCAGTAAAATATGAGGGAGCTGTGCCCAATGGGGAACCGGAGCTTTGTACCTGATCACCACATTATCTGATTCGCTCAGGTCGATGGATTCACCCCCTGCGGTCAGTTCCAGGTGATATTCCAGTTTGCCGGCCGGAGGTTGCTGAGGAAGTTTAGTGGAAAGCAGGCTGTCCTGGCGTTCCAGGTGAAGTGTATCCCAAGGATTTTGAGTAGGATACTTCCTCCAGATCAGCGATCCCTCAAAAGGTTCAGGGAGCACGATCTCCACCGGACAGTCACTCTCCTCCCCATAGGATCGGGGTAAGGCAAATTTATACTCTTCCTCATTGAAAGAGATTTCGTATCGTTTTTCATAGGTAGGTCCTGTAAGTCTCTGATAGGCCATGATCCCTAAGGATATCACCACAGCCAGCACCCAAAATATCACTCTCTTTAACATTGTAGTATTATTTTAATTTGACATTTCCTTTTTTTTACCCATCACTCATCACCCATCACCGATCACCCAAATACTAGAGATTCATTACCAGATTGAGCTGATCATCACCTCGTACCACAGTAACTACTATGGCCATTCCCTCTTTTAATTGCCCCATACGGCTCATGTAGTCATACACGTTTCCTACCGATTTTCCCTCTATGGCAATTATAGTATCTCCTTTTTGGATACCTCCTACTGCTGCCGGCTTACCGTCAGTGACAAACATTACCGGCATACCGTCACTGCCATCGTAGGTTACATCGGGCATTAGACCGAGGGTGACACCTCCGCGTCGTCCCCTGGATGATCCCCTGACTTTGGGTCCTGCCTCAGCAAATGCAATCTTTTCACTTTCATTGGCAAGGGCTTCAGCAACCTCTGCCACATAGGAAAGCACCTCACGGGCTCCTTCGAGATTGATCCGGGAGATGTGATCGCCGGGAGTATGATAATCGGGATGAGCCCCCGTGGAGATAAAGAGAACCGGTACATCTTTGGCATAAAACGCTGCATGATCAGAAGGCCCGAATCCTTCATTGGAGAACTTCAGGTTAAACCCGTATGAGTTATTCAGTGAATCGAGCAGATCCCTGAATCCAGGTGATGTACCAATACCTCCAATTTGCAGTTGACGCTCTTCGGTGAGCCTGCCGACCATGTCCAGGTTGATCATCGTTTGGACCTGTGAAAGGTCTATGGGTGAGTTCTCTGTGAAGAATTTGGAACCAACCAATCCCATCTCTTCCGCCCCGAATGTGGTAAATACCATGCTCCGGCCCGGAGAGAGGGAAACCATCTTTTCTGCGATCTCCATCACTCCCGCCACTCCGGAAGCATTATCGTCAGCACCATAATGGACTGCAGTTGTATCTGGTTGCCGGGAAGAAGAACCGGGTCCGCCCATCCCCAGATGGTCATGGTGGGCCCCGATAACCACATATTGGGAACTCAGGGTTTCATCCGCACCATCCAGAATACCGATCACATTGGCTGTTTTTACTTTTTTTGGTTGCAGGTCCACCGAAATGTCAATTTCCAATCCGGTGGAAAAGGAAGTAGGTTCCAGTTGGGTGGAGAGTCGGGCATCGAGTATTGAGAGGCTGTCATTACCGGCAGCCCCAACAAACCGCTCTGCTGCATCCCTGGTCATATGCACCACCGGAATGGGCAGGGGATGTTGCTTCCCTTTGAGCTCAGCGAGTTTATCGCTGGCATCAAAGGATGCACCGGAGACCAGAATTACGCCTGCAGCACCCTGATCAGCAGCCAGTAAAGCCTTCCCCCGGTCCTCACTATAATTCATATAGGGAGAGGAAGCTTCCTGCTTACCGGGTACTCCGCGCATGATCATTACCCATTTATCTTCTACATGGATCCCTGCGAAATCATCCCATTGCAGTTCCGGAGTCTCGATCTGGAATCCATATCCGGCGAAGACTACTTCAGCCTCAAAAGCACCGCTGGCACTGAAGGAGAAGGGTCGATAATCCTCATTAAGCAATAATTCCACATCTCCAAAAAGTGCATGGTTACCGGGACCTGCCTCTATGTCTGTGACGATCTCAAAGGATTGTAATCCTTTCTTTTCATGAAGCACCAGTCCAGCCCGCTTTAGCTGTAACGCTATGTAGGAGGTGAGCAATTCATCTTCAGGAATTCCTGGATATCGTCCCTTCAGGGAATCTGAAGCCATGTAGGCTATATGTTCTTCAATTTCACCCACTGTAATTTCCTGTTCCACTGGAGGCTGACAGGAGAAAATCAGGGTGGATATGAGCAATAATACGAGTAATCTAGACATGTTAAATAATTATAATTCAGATTATTATGAACTTAAAAACGATTTTTGCGGGGTGCCGAAAGATACAACTTTATTTTTTTTTGAAAAAGCTTGACTAGAATTGGAAAAGGAAATATATTTACAATATCGTTTAACGAAAAGGTTAAACTATTATGTAAACCCATTTGATAATTTATGGTACTCCAAACAGAAACAGAGTTAAAGATCATTGAATCGGCAGAAAGGCTCTTCTATCAGAAAGGAAAAGCCGGTACATCCATGCAGGATATAGCCGATGATGCCGGGATCAACCGCACCTTGCTTAATTACTATTATAGAAGCAAAGATCAGCTGTTTGAAGCTGTATTCAAAAATGCGTTATCCAGTTTCATTCCTAACGTGGCTGCTTTGTTACAGTCCGATATTCCGTTCAGTGAATATGTACAACTATTGATCGAAATGGTCATTGACGCCATGTTAGAAAAGCCGCAGATCCCCATTTTTGTGCTCCAGGAACTCACTTCTAATCCTGATCGTGTGCCTGATATAATTAGAGAACTGGGCATTGATGCCGATTTGGCGGTGGAAAAGATGAAGAGCGAGGATTCACCAGGTACCGGAAACATCCTGGATCCCAGGCAGGTGATTATGAATGTGCTAAGTCTATGCATATTCCCATTCGCTGCCCGTCCTGTCGTAACTGAAATCCTTTTTAACGGTAACGACGAAGCTTATATCGAGGCCATGAAGCAGCGAAAAGAACTGTTGCCTCTGCTGGTCCAGCAATTCATGACTAAAAATCCGCAACCATGAGAACGACAGCCGTCATCCTGGTCCTGTTACTTACAGGATCTCTAACTGCACAGGATACTGTTACACTGTTCGACTGTCACCAGTATGCCTGGGATAACGCCCCCAGGTTCAGGGATAAGGAGATCATTCAACAAATTGGGAAGTTAAAGACAGCGCAGGCTTTTGTGAACTGGTATCCATCAATCAACCTGAATGGGAAGCTAAGTTACCAGTCAGATGTAATAGAACTGGAGTTGATAGATGCACCCATTCCAGTGGAGTTCCCTGAGATACCCCATGACCAGTATGGCATAAACCTGGATATTTCGCAGACCCTGTACGACGGTGGTATCACCCGGCAAAAGAGGATGTACGAAGAAGCAGTAGCTGCAGCTGATATTCAAAAGGTTGAGGTGGACCTGCACGAATTAAAGGGAAGGGTGAACCAATACTACTTCGCCATACTGGCGCTGCAGGAAAACCTGAAGAACCTGGAGATCCATCTGAAGAACCTGTTGGCCAGACAACAAGTTCTGCATACAGCCATTGATCATGGTACAATGCTTGAAACAGACCTCATGGTGATTGAAGTGGAGGTATTGAGGATCAGGCAATCCATGATAGAAGTTGCCTCCAGAAAGAAATCATTCTTAGGAGTCCTGAGTGTGTTGTGTGGAGAGGTGCTGACCGGGGATGTTCACATGGAAAGACCTATATTGAAAAGAGCATTGGGTCAACCGGGATCACGACCTGAATACCGTTGGTTTGAATTAAAAGACGCTACCCTGGAAGCAGGTAAGATACTGCTTGAGAAGAAGCGGATGCCTGTACTCTATGCTTATGGCCAGACAGGTTATGGAAAACCGGGGTATAATATGATGAACAGAGAATGGGATTTCTATTACATGGTGGGTGCCGGAATACGGTGGAACATTTGGGACTGGAATCAGAACAACAGGGGACGACAGGTGATTGAACAGCAGCAGCTTATACTCCTAAACAGCAGAGCTTCTTTTGATAAGCAACTGGAATCCCGTCTCATTCAGGAAGAGGCTAAGATGGAACAGCACAGAAAGTCCATGGAGCTGGAAGAGCAAGTGTTGGAAATTCAAAAGGAGATATCAGATCATGCGGCAGCCAAATTGGCCAATGGGACCATAACTGCCACCGATTATATCACCGAATTGAATAAAGAGAGTATGGCACGTATAAACCTGGCCTCTCATCAGGTACAACTGATGCAGGCCATTGCAAACTATTTAACCATCCAGGGCAACCTGTAAAACCACAATACGATGAACATAAGATATCCTATTCTTGCACTATTGAGCACATTGCTGGCATGCAATCCTACAAATGATTTGGCTGATGCCTATGGGAATTTTGAAGCCATTGAAGTGATGATTTCGGCAGAATCGCCAGGGAGGATTATCTCTTTTGCCTTGTTGGAAGGGGATCAGATACAGAAGGGCCAGGTGATTGCCGTAGTTGATACGACTCAGCTACACTTGAAAAAGAAGCAATTGCTTTCAGGTGCTGCTGCTCTTAGTTCCAAGATCAATACCCTGGAAGCACAGGTTCGTGTCAATCGTGTGCAGATAGCCAACCTGATAAGAGAGAAGGACCGCATAGAAAATCTGCTGGAGGGAGGAGCAGCTACCTCTAAACAACAGGATGATGTAAAAGGTCAGATTGCCTTACTGGAGGCTCAGATGGCAGCTACAGAGACACAAAAAGCATCCGTCTATGCAGAAAAGAAAACTCTGAATGTGCAGGTTCAACAGGTGGAAGATCAGATCAGGAAATGCTACATCCGATCTCCCCTGGAGGGTGTTATCCTGAATAAATTCAAAGAAGAAGGGGAGATGGCAGGCCCGGGTCAAACTATATGCAAAGTGGCCAATTTAAATGAGCTGATTCTTCGGGCTTATATTTCCGGGAATCAGCTTTCAGAGCTTACTACCGGAGGGGAAGTGAAAGTAAAGTTTGATCGTCCCGAGGGAGTGGAGGAGACCACTGGAGTGGTGAGCTGGATTTCTCCTTTTGCTGAGTTTACACCCAAGATCATACAGACCAGGGAGGAGCGCGTAAGCCTGGTCTATGCCATCAAAGTGAGAGTCAACAATGAGGGCCATATCAAAATAGGCATGCCAGGTGAAGTCCATTTTTAATTTACCAGCTTTACTATGCCGTTGAAAATAAACAATATAGACAAATCTTTTGACCGTGTAATTGCGCTCCGGCAGGTGGATTTTGAGGTTAATGATGGTGAGCTGTTTGGCCTGATTGGGCCTGATGGTGCAGGTAAATCGACTCTATTTCGCGTTTTGGCCTCTTTACTGATCCCGGACCAGGGAAGTTGTACCGTTCAGGGCTTTGATGTGGTAACTCAATACCGGGAGGTGAGAAAAATCATTGGGTATATGCCGGGAAGATTCTCCCTCTATCTGGATCTTACGGTGGAGGAAAACCTGGCCTTTTATGCAGGTGTTTTTGGGACAACCATTCATGAAAATTATGACCTGGTTAAAGAGGTGTACCATCAAATTGAACCTTTCAGGAAACGTCAGGCCGGCAAGCTATCAGGAGGAATGAAGCAGAAACTGGCTTTGTCATGTGCTTTGATACACCGGCCTCAAGTACTAATCCTGGATGAACCCACTACCGGCGTGGATGCGGTAAGCCGCCGTGAATTCTGGGACTTACTCAAGATGATACAGGGGGAGGGAATCACTATTGTGGTCTCCACACCCTATATGGATGAGGCTGAGCTGTGCGACCGGGTGGCGTTGATCCAGAAGGGAAAGCTCCTGGATATTTCTGATCCGACCGAGATAGTAGAGAGCCATGATGAGCTGCTATTTGCACTGAGTTCGAGCAAAGGAGTTTACACATACCTGGAGAAGGTCAGGAGGTTTGAAGGGTGTCAGAGTGCATGGCTGTTTGGAGATGAGATCCATGTGACACTCAGGTCAGCCGCAGATAGTCAGAAAATGAATAAGATCATGGAAGGCTGGGATGATCAAACGCTTGTCTGGAGGTCCATTGCACCTTCCATTGAAGATCGTTTCATTGGTTTAATGCACCGCGTCCCGGAGAATGGGGAAAGCACCACATGATAAGGAGAAAATGGCACCACAACTTGATTAGAGTCTACAACATCAAATTATGAGTCAGTTATCCGGTGAAAATATCATCACGGTAAGGAACATGGTGAAGAAGTTTGGTTCTTTTGTGGCCAATGATCACCTGACTTTCCAGGTAAGAAGGGGTGAGGTCTTTGGATTCCTGGGTGCCAACGGAGCAGGCAAGACCACTGCGATAAGGATCCTCTGCGGACTTTCCTATCCCACCTCTGGCGAGATAGAGGTGGCCGGATATAATGTCTATCGTGAAAGGGAGAAGATAAAGAGGACCATCGGCTATATGTCTCAAAAATTCTCTCTCTATGAAGATCTTACTGTCTCAGAGAACATCCGGCTATATGCGGGGATATACCGCCTTACCAGGAAGCAGATCCGGCAAAGGGAAGAGCAATTGCTGGAGAGATTACAGTTAACACACATTCGAAACAGGTTGATACGGGAGATTCCGCTGGGCTGGAAGCAAAAGCTTGCATTTTCAGTAGCCATCTTTCATAAGCCTGCCCTGGTTTTCCTGGATGAACCTACCGGGGGAGTAGATCCCATAACCCGCAGGCAATTCTGGGAGATGATCCATGATGCAACGGAAGAGGGCATTACGGTCTTTGTCACTACACATTACATGGATGAAGCAGAGTATTGCCATCGGGTATCCATCATGGTGGATGGCCGTATTGAAGCGCTGGATACCCCTGCGGCATTGAAAACGGAATATGAATCAAAGAATATGAATGAGGTATTCTTAAAACTTGCCAGAAAATCATGATCCGGTTTTTTGGTTTTGTCAAGAAGGAGTTTCAGCACATCTTCAGGGATGTGAGGACACTGATTATCCTGTTTGGGTTACCTGTGGTCATGATTATTCTGTTCGGTTATGTGGTGACCAATGAAATACATGATATGCATGTGGGGATCTGGGACCGGGCTAAGGATGATGCTTCTGCTCAGGCTATTCAGAAGATTTTTTCGTCGGGGTATTTTGTTCCGGCAGGCTATGTGGAGCATGAAAATGAGATTGAATTGCTTTTCAGGAGGGGAGAAGCAAAGGTTGTTGTGGTTTTTGAAGCCGATTTCGAAAACAGACTCCAAAGAGAGAGGAGGGCTGCGATCAAGCTGATTGCTGATGCATCGGATGCCAACTCGGCTCAATTGGCCCAGACCTATCTGCAAGGGGTGCTGATAAACTATTTCAGATCCTTGAACCAGGACCTGCAGATCCCATGGAACGTGGAATTGAGATCGAGGATGTTCTATAACGAGGAGATGAAAGGGGTATATATGTTTGTACCCGGACTGATGGCTTTGATCCTCATGCTGATCTCTGCGTTGATGACCTCGGTTACCATAACCCGTGAGAAGGAGTTCGGTACCATGGAGTTGCTGCTTGCTTCCCCTTTGAAACCCAGAGAGATCATACTGGGGAAAGTAACTCCTTATGTGATGCTCTCTTTTATCAATGCTATGACCATTGTGCTACTTGGTTACCTGGTGTTTGATGTACCCGTGGTGGGAAGTATCTGGATGCTCATGTTGGAGTGTATGCTCTATATCACCCTGGCTCTATCTCTGGGAGTACTGATCTCAACCTCAGCAAAAACACAGCAAATGGCTATGTTTATGAGTCTGCTGGGTCTTATGTTACCCACCATTCTTCTATCGGGTTTTATCTTTCCCATTGACAATATGCCGGCTATACTGCAATGGCTTACTACCATAATGCCAGCCAGGTGGTTTATCGTGATTGTGAAGAATATTATGTTGAAGGGGACCGGGTTTGCATTCATCTGGAAAGAGACGCTCATTCTGTTGGGAATGACGTTATTTTTCATTCTGGCAGCCGTTAGAAGGTTCAATATCAGATTAGAATAAAGAGTTTAGATGAGAGTATTATTTACATTGTTAATCAAAGAGTTCAAGCAGATCTTCCGGAACCGGATCATGCTTCCGGTGATCTTTGTGATCCCGGTCATTCAAATGATCCTGCTTACCTATGCAGCCAGCCTGGAAATGAAAGGGATCAACATGGCTGTGGTGGATCAGGATAACTCTCAGGCATCCCGGGAGCTGGTCTCAGAGTTCACCAGCTCACCCTTTTTCGAAATCAGTTTATATACACATAATTACGAAGAGGCAGTCCGGTTACTCACCCGCGACAGGGTGGATGTGATTCTTCATCTTCAGCACCACTTTGAAAAAAGATTATTCAGCGAAAAGGCCACCGGTCTTCAGCTGGTAGTCAATGCTATTAACGCTACAGAGGCAGGCCTGGTCAACTCCTACTGCACCCGGATTATAAACGAGTTCAATCAACAGATCAGAGCAGACTGGTTTGGAGTGGACACAGAGGGTTTGGTCACCTCCCTGGAGATCATTCCCCAGCTCTGGTACAATCCTCTGCTCGATTATAAGATCTACATGTTTTCGGGTATCCTGGTGATCATTGTAACCTTGATAGGGATGATGCTCACCGCATTGAATCTGGTACGCGAGAAGGAGATGGGGACCACCGAGCAGATCAATGTCACTCCCATTCGCAAGTATCAGTTTATCATTGCAAAATTACTGCCATTCTGGATTTTAGCTCTAATTGAACTGGCCGTTGGCCTGGTGGTGGGCCGATTGTTATACGATCTGCCCATAGTGGGAAGCCTGGGGCTACTCTTCCTTTTCACCAGTATTTATCTCTTCGTAGTGCTTGGAATTGGTCTTTTTCTCTCAACCATCTCTCATACCCAGCAACAGATGATGTTTATCGCCTTTTTCTTTATGATCACCTTTGTGCTGATGAGTGGGGTATTTACCCCGGTGGAGAGTATGCCCGGCTGGGCCCAGCAGGTCAACCTGGCGAATCCTATGGCCTATTTCATGCGCGTTATCCGGATGATCCTGCTGAAAGGCTCTCAATTTCACGATATCAGTCGAGAATTCTATAGTCTAAGCATATACGCCTTACTCTCACTGACACTGGCGGTAACCAACTACCGAAAAACTACTTGAGAAGCTGTTCAAATATCCGATCAGTGGCACGGGAGTCCCAATTTACAGCTCCGGTCTTCTTGGTGACGATCTTTCCATCTCTCGAAATGATGAAAGTGGTGGGATAAGAGCTGGTCTGGAACACTGAAGGAGGTGGTGTCCCCTGATAGTAGACAGGCAAGTCATATCCATGTTTTTTCATGAAAGACTCGACCACGTCGGGAGTTTGGTTTGTTACCAAAAGGAAAGACACCTCATCTCCGTATTTTTCGTATGCTCTCTGTATTTCAGGAAGTTCGGCTACACAAGGAGGACACCATGTGGCCCATATATTCAGGAATATCACCTCTCCCCGGAGGTCACTCAGGTAATAGGGCTTATTGGGTTCGGTAGCCAGTACCCAGCTGTAATCGTGATCCAATAACTGAATCTGCTTATCATCAGGTTTGACTCTGGGATTTTTCACGTGAAGCACCACCTTGTTGACTGTTGTGGCTATTACTTTTCTCGGACCCGGAAGGATCAACAGGACCAGGATGAGCCAGAACAAAATATCGAGCGACTTTTGAAATAATGACCGGGTCTCTCTCCACCTCTGAAATTTTTCTTTCAATGTTGCCATGTTGCATTCAATTTCGTGCAAAGATAAATTATCCCGGTTCCTTTGTGCAAGTTTATTATATTTCCTCTGTAAAACTTTCATTTTTATCGTATATACAAAAATGAAAGTTACAGCAGGTAACTCCCATAAAGTTTTTTATGAAGCACATGTATTGTATTCATAATAAACTTTATGTACGTTTGTTTGGCTAAAGCGAACAGCATGATCCAAAAGCTAAAGTCCTTCTTTCAGGAAGAGATCTGGTCACACGACCTTACTTCCAAATCTCGAAGAAGGACATTCCTGATCAGACAATCCCGCATCTATATCCTGGCTTTCAAAGGTTTTTTTGAGGACCGGGCGTCTGTAAGAGCTGCTGCTCTGACCTATTTCACCATGCTTTCACTGGTACCCATTTTTGCCATCGCTTTTTCCATTGCCCGGAACTTTGGATTCGAGGATCGCCTGCATCAGGTGATCAATAGCAACATGCAAGGGCAGGAGGAGATTATGAAGTGGCTCACAAATATGGTTGACAGTCTATTGATGAAGACCAAAGGGGGAGTCCTGGCCGGAGTCGGAGGCGTGATTCTGTTCTGGTCGGTGATTCAGGTGTTGAATAATATTGAGGCCTCTTTCAATGATATCTGGCAGATCCGAAAGGCGCGGACACCCATGCGTAAGTTCTCTGACTATCTGGCTATCATGATCATTACACCCTTTGCCATTGGACTGTCGGGAAGTGTGATGGTGAAGATTCAATCCACTGCCCAGGAGTTAGAGCAGTTCAAATCACTTATTGGGATAATGATCAAATCTGTTCCCTATGTCTCCATGTGGCTCTTGTTTACGATCGTCTACATTGTCATGCCCAATACCAAGGTGAGGTTTAAATATGCACTGGTAGCCGGAGTGTTTGCCGGAACTGTAGCCATGATCTTTCAGGCATTGTACCAGGATCTGCAAATAGGTGTATTCCGGTTTAACACCTTGTACGGCAGTATCGCAGCCATTCCTCTCTTTCTGCTTTGGCTGCAGATTTCCTGGTTGATTGTCCTGATGGGAGCTGAGATATCATTTGCCTATCAAAACATTGAAAACTACGAATTTGAGGAAGATGCACTCAATCTAAGCCACAACAACAAACGGATCCTCACTCTCTTAATTTCCTATCAAATAATTAAGAGTTTTGAAGAGGGAGCTGAACCCTGGAACAGTGATACACTGAGTCACGAACTGGGTATTCCCATAAGGCTGGTCAATGAACTGGTCTTCGACCTGGTAAATGCAGGGATCCTCGCTGAACTTGCCACAGACAGCTCTAAGGAGAGATCTTATCAGCCTGCTGTGGATATTAATAAGATCACAGTGGACTATGTGTACAATCAGATGGAACTGACTGGCGGGGATCAGATGGTAGTGACAGAGTCTGAAGAATTGAATAAGATCACAAAGATACATGAGCATATTCTGCACTCCATCAAAGAATCCCCCTCCAATATCCTATTAAAGGATATTTGATAGACAGCTATCGATCCGTAAGCTATCTTAAATTATTTACATTAAATTATTCTGTTCTTCCCCTTGCAGTTTCTAAATTATTACTTAATATTGCAATGAATTTTTGAGAATATGAGGATCTACAGGCACCATAGTGTTCATCATCACCATCACCACGAGACTGGTTGAGGACCCTGTGCAGTTAGATGTAATCCCATAACAATATGAAAAGGTTTGCAAATACTGCAAACCTTTTTTTTTTAAACATAAAACTCATGACCACATTAAGAATAGCCATACAAAAATCGGGACGACTCAGTGAGAAGTCTCTGGCACTGCTGAAAGAAGCAGGGATTTCACTGAATAACGGTTCGAGGAAATTACGTTCTCTGGCCCAATCCTTTCCCCTGGAAGTAATCTACCTCCGGGATGATGACATTCCCAGCTATGTGGAGGATGGCGTAGCACACATTGGGATTGTGGGGGAGAATGAATACGCTGAGAAAGAGTGTGAGGTAGACCTGTTGGAGAGGCTTGGATATTCTAAATGCAGGCTTTCCATCGCCTTACCCAAGGCAGAGTGTTATGAAGGTCTGGATGATTTGAATGGGAAAAGAATTGCCACTTCTTACCCGGTGATACTGGAAAAATACCTGGGTGAACATGGCATTAAAGCCGATGTACATGTATTGAGTGGATCCGTGGAACTTGCACCTTCCATAGGTATTGCAGATGCCATCTTTGATATTGTGAGCTCAGGCAGTACATTGATAAGCAATGGATTGAGGGAGGTTGAAACCATTATGAAATCTGAGGCTGTGATCATTGCCAACCGAAACCTGGGAGAGGAAGAGAGTGAATTGCTGGATAACCTGCTGTTCAGGATCCGAAGTGTGCTGGCTGCTTCGAACAATAAATATATCCTGCTGAATGCACCCAACGACCGCTTGAAAGAGATTATCAGGGTGATTCCCGGAATGAAGAGTCCCACGGTAATCCCTTTGGCAGAGGAAGGGTGGAGCTCTGTCCATTCCGTATTGAGTGAAAAGGAGTTCTGGGAAGTCATTGATAAACTGAGGGATCTGGGTGCTCAGGGAATTCTGGTCATCCCCATAGAGAAGATGATTATCTGATAACTACATGTGATTGAAGTAACTAATATAGAAATGAATATTATACGCTACCCCGAACAAGAGAGCTGGCCCGGCCTGCTGAAAAGACCCGAGTTGAATCATAGTAAACTGGAAGGACAGGTTCAAAAAATCATTGATGAGGTGTCGGCTGAAGGAGACCGTTCAGTCATCTATTTTACCAAAGAGTATGACGGAGTGGAGTTGGATTCCCTGGAGGTTCCATCCAGTGAGATTGCGCAGGCTAAAGAGCAGGTGACTGAGGCATTAAAACGGGCCATTGACGAAGCGTACTGGAACATTCACACTTTCCATAAAAAACAGATCCACCATTCTGACACTGTAGTCACCACCGCCGGAGTGAGGTGCTGGCAAAAACCGGTTCCCATAAGTAAAGTAGGACTCTACATTCCCGGAGGATCAGCTCCCCTGTTGTCCACTGTACTTATGTTGGGTATTCCTGCAAAACTAGCCGGCTGTTCTGAAGTCATTTTATGTTCACCCCCTGATACACAAGGAAAAGTGAGTCCGGCTATTCTGTATATAGCTGATTTGTTGGGGATTGAAAGAGTATATAGAGTCGGCGGAGTGCAGGCAATTGCTGCCATGGCTCATGGTACTGAGACCATTCCGGCTGTGAATAAGATCTTTGGTCCGGGAAACCAGTATGTGACCATGGCTAAGCAAATTGTAAGCAGGGAGACCGTTGCCATTGATATGCCGGCAGGTCCCTCGGAGTTGGCTGTGATAGCCGATGCCACTTCCAATCCGGCATTTATTGCATCAGACTTACTCTCTCAGGCCGAACACGGACCCGATAGTCAGGTGATGCTGGTCACTGATTCCGGTGATATGATTGACCGGGTGAAAGAGGAATTGTCGGCTCAACTCGCCGACCTGCCCAGGAAGGATATTGCTGTTAAAGCACTCAATCACAGTAAAATGATTCTATTACGGAACCAGGCTGAAATCCTGCAAATGATCAATATGTATGCTCCTGAGCACCTGATTATTTCTACTGAGAATTACCTGGAGCTGAGTGAGCTGGTGATCAATGCCGGTTCTGTGTTCCTTGGCGATTATACCCCCGAAAGTGCGGGCGACTATGCTTCCGGGACCAATCACACTCTGCCCACCAATGGATGGGCCCATGCCTGTAGTGGAGTAAATATGGATAGTTTTTATAAAAAGATCACCTTTCAGGAGATCAGTAAGTACGGTTTGCTTAATATTGGGGATACGATCATGACTATGGCTGAAGCTGAACAGCTGCAGGCGCACAGTAATGCGGTATCCATCAGGCTGAAATCCACTAACAATGAGTAATTCAGTGAATATAGGAGATTTGATCAGGGAGAATATCCGGCAATTGATTCCCTATTCTTCAGCCCGGGATGAGTTTTCCGGTACGGCTTCAGTATTCCTGGATGCCAATGAGAACCCACACAATACCCCATTGAACCGTTATCCTGATCCGAAACAGACTGATTTGAAAAGAGTGATCGCCGGACTGAGAGGTCAGGAGGTGGATAATCTCTTTCTGGGCAATGGGAGTGATGAAGGGATCGACCTGCTTTTCAGGGTGTTATGTGATCCTGGAAGAGACAATGTAGTGACTGTGGATCCTACCTACGGCATGTATGGAGTGTGTGCCAGGATCAACCAGGTGGAAAGGAAGAGCGTACTTCTCAGTTCAGATTTCCGGTTGGAACCCGATAAAGTATTGAAAGCTGTTGACATGCGGACAAAGATGATCTTTATGTGCTCTCCCAATAATCCTACGTCCAACTCCCTGGAGCTGGACGCCATGATGCAGATAATTGATGCGGCAAAATGCATGGTGGTTGTGGATGAAGCCTATATTGACTTTAGCCGTGAGCCGGGAGTACTGGACCGGATTCCGGAAAAGAAGAACCTGGTCGTATTGCAGACCCTTTCCAAATCATGGGGACTGGCGGGGATCAGGCTGGGCATGGTCTTCGCTCATCCCCAGTTAATTGGTTTCCTCGCCAAGGTAAAATATCCTTATAACCTCAATACACTTACCCTGCAGAAAGCCAAGAAGAGCCTGGCCGATCCATCTGCACACAACCATTGGATTCAGCAGATCTTGTCGGAACGTGAGAAATTGATTGAAAAGCTTGATAGTTTTTCTTTCGTGAAAGAGGTGTTTCCTACCGATGCCAATTTCCTCCTGGCAAAGATGGAAAACCCCGTGGAGGTGTATGCTTACCTGATGGATAAGGGGATCATAGTGCGTGATCGTTCCAAAGTGCCATTGTGTGCCGGTTGTTTGAGAATTACCGTAGGAACCCGGGAGGAAAACCAACTCTTAATGGAAGCTCTGACAGCATATGATCAATCTATTAAAAACAGATAGAAGATGAAACGTCCATTAAAATATTTTCATTCTTTCACAAAAGGATATGAAAATATTATTCTGGTAAGTTACATCAGGCCAATTAAATAATAAAATTATTTTCTGATGAAACGGAGAGTCATATTCCTGGACCGAGACGGAACACTGATCAAAGAGCCACCTGAAGATTACCAGGTCGACTCTTTGGAAAAACTGGAATTCCTGCCCGGAGTATTTCGTAACCTGCACAAACTGAGGCACTATACCGATTATGAGCTTGTGGTGATCTCCAATCAGGACGGAATGGGGACCCCTTCCTTTCCGGAACCCGATTTCCAGCTGCCACACGACAAGTTCCTGACGGCATTTCGAAATGAAGGGGTTGAGTTTGATGCAATCCATATTGATCCCTCATTGCCGGAGGATCGTTCCCCGAACCGGAAACCTGAAACCGGAATGCTCAAGCAATACCTGGAAGGCGAGTATGACCTGGAAAATTCTTATGTTATTGGTGACCGGATCACAGATATGGAACTGGCCAGAAATCTGGGAGCCCGGGGGATCCTTTACTCAGGTCCGGAATTGGAAAAAAACCTGAAGGCGGGCGGTTTGACCGGTCTAACGGTACTGATAAGTGAAGACTGGGACAACATCTACCGCTTCATCAGGTCAGCACTAAGGAGTAGCAAGGTAAGCAGGGTGACCGGGGAGACTGAAGTGACAGTGGAGCTTTCTCTGGATGGGGAGGGAGAGACAGAGATAGCTACAGGACTGGGATTCTTTGATCATATGCTGGACCAACTGGGACGTCACGGAGGATTGAATCTCAAGGTGAGAACAAAGGGGGATTTGCATGTGGATGAGCATCATACCATTGAGGATACGGCGCTCACTCTTGGTGAAGCGTTCCTGAACGCACTGGGAGATAAGAGAGGAATTGAAAGGTATGCTTTTGTGTTGCCCATGGATGATACACTGGCTACTGTGGCCATCGATTTCGGCGGGAGACCATGGATCGAGTGGAAAGTCGACTTCAAGCGGGAAATGGTAGGGGATGTCCCCACGGAAATGTTCTACCATTTTTTCAAGAGTTTCTCCGATGCAGCCCGATGCAACCTGAACATTGAAGCCACCGGAGAGAATGAACATCATAAGATTGAAGCTGTCTTCAAAGGATTTGCCAGGGTGATCAGGAAGGCAGTGAATCTGGATCCGGAGAGCCATCGTCTTCCTACAACCAAAGGAAAATTGTAAGTTGTGGATCCATGAAGGTAGCTATCATAAAATACAATGCGGGAAACATCCGTTCGGTGGATCATGCGCTGAAACGGTTGGGCATAACGGCCGAAATTACTGATGATCCCTCGTTTATCATCTCTGCCGATAAAGTGATCTTCCCCGGTGTTGGCGAGGCTGCCACCACCATGGAGTACTTAAAGGAACGAGGTCTGGACACTCTGATCGCAGGACTTTCACAACCCGTGCTGGGAATCTGCCTGGGACAACAGCTCATGTGCAGGTGGTCGGAAGAGAGGAATACCTCTTGCATTGGGATCTTTGATCAACCGGTGAAACGTTTCCCCGGCAATACCGGATTAAAAGTACCGCATATGGGATGGAACAGCCTGGAAAACGTCAGAGGAGTTCTTTTCCCGGACTCATTGAAGGGTGCCTATGTATATTTTGTACACTCCTATTATGTACCTGTCTGTGAGGATACAGCTTCAGAAGCGCATTACGGGATCCCTTTCAGTGCGGCCATGCAGAAAGATAACTTTTTTGCCACCCAGTTCCATCCTGAGAAGAGTGGTAATCCGGGTCAGCAAATACTTTCCAACTTTTTGAAACTATGATTGAGATCATACCGGCCATAGATATCATCGAAGGTAAATGCGTCAGACTGACACAGGGGGATTACCAGCGTAAAAAGCAATATGGGGATCCCCTGGAAATGGCCCTAATGTTCGAAGATCATGGAATGACCAGACTCCATCTGGTGGACCTGGATGGTGCCCGGGAAAAACGAGTGGTCAATTACCAGGTACTGGAACTGATCGCTGCCAGGACCGGTCTGATCATTGATGCAGGCGGGGGATTGAGGTCTGACGAAGATGTACGTATTGTGCTGGAATCGGGTGCTCAAATGGTTACAGGAGGAAGCATTGCGGTCAAGGACCGTTCCGTTTTTACAGGTTGGCTGGAAAGATTTGGGCCTGACAGGATCATACTGGGGGCTGATTTCAGGAATGGCAGGATTGCCATCTCGGGGTGGCATGAGGAGACTTCACTAGATTTGATGGAATTCATCGAAGGATACCGGAAAGAGGGGATCTCGAAAGCCATTTGCACCGATATATCCAGGGATGGCATGCTGGAAGGCCCTTCCCTGGAGATCTATACACAGATCAAAGAGGAACAGAAGGAATTGTTCCTGGTGGCCAGTGGAGGGATTAGTGGTATGGAGGATATAGAAAAGCTGGACGAGTCGGGTATTGATGGTGTCATCATAGGAAAGGCGATCTATGAAAAGAAGATTGATTTGAAGCATCTCGAAACATATATACTTAACAACGGTTGATCATGCTGGCAAAAAGGATCATACCCTGCCTGGATATCAGGAACGGGAAGACGGTAAAAGGGATCAACTTTGAGAATGTGGTGGATGTGGGTGATCCTGTTGAGATGGGTGCAAAATATGCCCTGGATGGAGCCGATGAACTGGTCTACCTGGATATCACGGCGACCCATGAAGGAAGGAAACTGTTTGCAGACCTGGTCAGACGAATTGCTGAACACCTGAACATTCCATTCACTGTAGGTGGCGGGATCAACCATCTGAAGGACGCAGATGTCTTATTATCAGCAGGAGCAGATAAGGTGTCCATCAACTCTTCCGCAGTAAAAACTCCGGACCTGATCAATCAGATTGCAGGTGGGTTCGGTACCCAGTTTGTGGTGGTGGCTATCGATGCCCAGTTCAAGGATGACAGGTGGACTGTATTTGTGAATGGAGGCAGGATTCCCACAGAAAAAGAGTTGTTCAGCTGGGCGCAAGAGGCTCAGGAAAGGGGAGCAGGAGAGATCCTTTTTACTTCCATGAATCATGATGGGACCAAGAACGGTTATGCCTGCCATGCCCTCAGGGAGCTCTCGACTCAACTTTCTATTCCTATTATCGCATCGGGCGGAGCTGGAAAGAAGGAACATTTTGTGGAAGTATTCGATGAAGGGTGTGCAGATGCTGCACTGGCTGCCAGTATTTTTCATTACAATGAGATCCCCATACCGGAACTGAAGGCTTATCTTAAAATGAACCATATTATTGTCAGATAAAATGGATTTTAACAAAATGAACGGAATTGTCCCTGCTATTATCCAGGACGCTAATACCCACAAGGTGCTTATGTTGGGATTTATGAATCAGGAAGCGCTGGAAAAAACAACATCAGAGGGTAAGGTTACCTTCTTCAGCAGGACAAAGAACAGGTTATGGACCAAAGGAGAGGAGAGTGGTAACTTCCTCCATGTGAAGGAGATCCTGGAGGATTGTGATCATGATACTCTGCTCATAAAAGCGGTCCCTGCGGGTCCGGTTTGCCATACCGGAAGCGATACCTGTTTTAAGGAGGAGAACCAGGATAAGGGAACTGAAAGTCAAAGCCGCGTGGAATTCCTGGCACAACTCCAGGAACTGATAAGCAGAAGAAAAGAGGAGATGCCGGAAGGCTCCTACACCACCAAGCTATTCGAAGCCGGAATCAACAAAATCGCACAGAAAGTGGGAGAGGAAGCTGTGGAACTGGTCATAGAGTCCAAAGATCCTCATGATGACCTATTTCTGGACGAGGCAGCAGATCTGGTGTACCATCTCATGGTACTGCTCACTGCCCGGGGGCTAGGTATTGCCGATGTGGTAAAGGTCCTGGAAAAACGTCATGTTGATGGGTGATCGGGTGATTGGGTGATCAGTGATGGGTGATGGGTGATTTGGTGATCGGCGATGGGATATTTTTACTAGCTTTGGGCTTCAAATAAATAATTGCGAGAACCATGAAAAAAGCAGAAATACATACTGAGAAAGGTGTCATGAAAGTGGAGTTCTACGAAAAGGATGCTCCGGGTACCGTTGAGAATTTTATTAAATTGTCAAAAGAGGGCTTTTATGACGGACTCACCTTTCATCGTGTGATCCCCGATTTTGTGATCCAGGGAGGCTGTCCAGATGGTACCGGCATGGGCGGTCCGGGGTACAATATCAAATGCGAACTGGATGGAGATAACCAGCATCATGACCGGGGAGTGCTTTCCATGGCTCACGCAGGCAGAGATACGGGAGGGTCCCAGTTCTTCATCTGTCATTCAAGAACCAATACCAGTCATCTCGACCGCCAACACACATGCTTCGGAAAAGTCTACGAAGGATTGGAAGTGATCGACGGCATCCGGCAGGGCGATCATATTGAAAAGATCGTTGTGGTGGACTAACCGGCCACACAAGCATTGAATTGCCCCGCTGTATAAAGCGGGAAGCCGACTGTGCGAGTTCGACTCATTCAACCGACCGTGCGAACTCAACCCATTCAACCGAGCTTGAGCGCTCAGTGTAGCTAATGCGCTTGCGGAATTCAACTCCCCTGCATACGTCATACGATTCCTGTGGATAAGAATAGCAGGTGAGACCGAGATACTACTCCTGTTAATAACTCCAACATTCGATTCCCGAGGAATTCGAAACCTTCCTTCTGGACTGGCGTATATACTAATTCAGCAACATGATATGTGGCAGAAATGATCCGTGATCTTTCTCGATTGTTTTGTAGTTGGTTAATAATGTAAAGATGTAGCGTACATGATCCATATTATTTTATAAATTAGAGACTTTAGAGTTCCCTATGCAATACCGAGAAAGAAAAAATCTAAGATTGCGGATACGTAGAATCATTTGCTATTTCTTCCTCTCAGGAATAAGTGTTATATCTTCTGCACAAGAAATTCCTTTCTACAACTTTACCAATCAAAATGGATTACCTCAGACCACGGTCTATGACATAGACCAGGATCAGGACGGATATATATGGTTTGCCACCCAGGTGGGTGCTGCAAGGTTTGATGGGTATTCGTTTGAAGTCTTCAATTTCTCTAACGGTCTTCCCGACGACTTTGTGAATTGTATCCTCATCACTCAGAAGGGTAGTGTTTGGCTGGGAACTGAAGGCGGTATCGCTGTATATACGGGTGATGATTTTGAGGTGTATACTATGAGTGATGGCTTAGTGGATAATCGAGTGGATGATTTAGCGGAGGATCTGAATGGAAATATCTGGATCTCTACCCGTTATGGATTATCCGTGCTCACTGCTGATACCATACTCTCCTACACACTGGACAACGCTTTGTTCGATAACTATATCGTTGATATACTTGCGGATAGCCAGGGCAGGGTACATGTGGCCACCAATCCTGGACTTACGGTATTTGAAGATCCTTTTACCTACAGCAAAAAATTTGATAAAGAGATTATCCGGGATATACTTGAATTATCTAACGGAGAGCTATGGTATGCAACTCAGGATAATGGCATATGGATCAGTGGTGAGAGTGGAGATAAAAGATTGGGATATGATCAGGGATTGACCGATGAGGTAGTACTCAGTCTGATGGAAGACCATTTGGGACGGGTTTGGTGCGGAACTTTTGTGGAAGGTCTTTTTGTGTATGAGGGCGGTAAGTTTCGAAACCTGACCACAGGTACCTCCTCTGAACCCATCTCATTGAACATCTTCGAAGATAGCAATCAGAGGGTTTGGATACAGTCCTGGGAAGGAGGAGTATGGCTCTATGATCAGGGAACTTTCAGGCACTTTACTACGGTCAACAATCTGGTTAGCAATGATGTCCGGGATATTTTTGAGGACAGCTATGGTAATCTCTGGTTTGCCACCTTTGGGGGAGCCTCAAAGTATGGCAGGGTGATCTTCGAAGTGTACGATACGGATCAGGGCCTGCCAGAAAACCTGGTGAATTCAGTCTATAGAGATTCAAAGGGACGTATATGGTTTGGAACGGTAAGTCACCTTCTCTATCAGGAGGAGGATAATGTATATCAAGTGGATGAGAGAGTTGGATTTCCTGAAGATGCAATTCCTGCACTCTCTTTTGCAGAGGATCAGCATGAAAACTTATATATTGGTGCGGGGAATGAATTGCTCAGGTATAATGGAAGATCCATCCGCTCCATTATGACCCTTCCTTTAGACTATAACCGCATATATAGCCTGTTATTTACTCCTGATCAACGTCTATGGTGTGCAACTGATTCAGGAATATATATTTTGAATCAGGGACGCATAGAAACTATATTGGGCAAGAATGAGGGGCTTATTAATCCCTGGGTAAACAGCCTGGAACTTGTATGCGATGAGGTCTGCTGTGCTACTGAGGGGGGCATCTCATTGTTCGACCAGACGGGTAAGCATATCTTAAGTGTGACAAGCAATGATGGATTAATTTCCGATAATTGTCTGGATATTGCCAAGGATTCACTGGATAATATATGGGTGGCTACCAACCGGGGAATCTCGAAAATTGAATTCGAGAAGGAACCTCGCATCACGAACTACAGCAGAGAAACCGGATTAACCTCAAATTCTACCTTTTTTGTTGAATTCGTAGATAATAGATCTCTTTGGATTGGAACAGAAAGGGGCATCAATGTATTGGATATTGTCTCAGGAGAGGTGATTTACTACGGATTTGAAGATGGTTTTTTCCCTCTGGAGACCACTTCCAGGGCCATTACCAAAGATGAAGGTGGAAGCTTATGGATTGGTACGGTGGCGGGTCTGGTACGCTATGATCCCAGGTACAACAGAGTGGATCCTGTACCGCCCGATCTGATCCTATTCCCTCCACTAGTGAATGGAGAGGAATATTCATTTCTGGATGACGACAGGGATAAAGAAGAATTCTTTCAGGAGCCCACCTTCCTCTACAATAAGAATTCACTGCTATTCAGTTATACAGGTATCCATACTACGATTCCTTCAAAAAACCGCTTCTCATATATCCTGGAAGGGTATGACGATGAGTGGTCAGAGTTTGGAATGGAAAGATCAGTTTCCTACAGGAAACTTCCTGCAGGGGAATATATTTTTAAAGTTAAAGCTTACAACTTGGACGGAGTGGGTGTAGAAATACCCGCCAGTTTTAGTTTTTCCATCAAACCACCATTCTGGAAAACTGTCTGGTTCATCGCCTTTGAGGTGCTTATGGGCCTGCTGCTGGTCTATGCAGTTATTAAGTACCGGGAACGTCAGCTGATCAGGGAGAAGAGGATCCTGGAAACTAGGGTTAAGGAGAGAACCAGGGAGATTGAGGACCAAAAGGTTGAGATTGAGGCTCAGAGGGATGAAATCACCGAGCAAAAGCAATTTGTGGAAGAACAGAGGGATCAGATTATCATACAGAATAAGGAGATCACAGACAGCATAGTGTATGCCAAAAGAATCCAGCAGGCTGTATTGCCGGGGAAGCTGACGCTGGAACGGACACTCCCGGATCATTTTATCCTTTTTAAGCCCAGGGATATTGTCAGTGGAGACTTTTACTGGGTAGAGGAGAAGAATGGACTGATCTTCGTCTGTGTTGCAGACTGTACGGGACATGGAGTCCCAGGAGCTTTTATGAGTATGCTGGGTCTGACCTTTTTGAACGAAATTGTAAATAAAGATGGCATTCTGAAGGCGGATGAGATCCTGAATCGCCTCAGAGTATCTATTATCGATGCAGTGAGTCACCGCGGGGAGTCTGAAGAGACCAGAGACGGGATGGATGTGGCATTGGGAGTTATTGATCTCAAATCAAGAAAGTTTGAATTTGCCGGAGCCTACAATCCTGTGATTCAAGTCAGGGACTCACTGCTCGTGGAGATAAAAGGGGACAAGATGCCCATTGGTGCACATATCGGTGAGGATAAATCTTTTACCTGTCAGACGGTAGAACTGAAACCGGGGGATATGATCTATATGTTTTCAGATGGATATAAGGATCAATTCGGAGGAGAGAAGGGAGGCAAGTATAAGGCCAAACCATTTAAGCGTTTACTGACCGATATCTGTAACAAACCAGTAAAGGACCAGGGAGATCTCATGGAAACGGAGCTTAAGTCCTGGATGGGAAAACATGCTCAAATCGATGATATTCTTGTTATGGGTATTCGAATTAATTAACTATAACTACTTTTCCAATGAAACGTCTGTTTTTTAATGTATTCATTTTATTACTGGCTGCTAATGCCTGGGGACAACAACTATCTATTGGTGTCACAGATAATGTGAGGACCAATGAATCGCTAGACCACGGATATACGATAGAAAGTGACGGGAATGAGTTCTACTGGATAGCCGGATCTGACTATACAATCATTGAACATGATCTGTTGCAGGAGGTTTACAATGATTTTGCCAATATCTTTTTCATTAAATACGATGCGAAAGGGATCCCGATTTTCTCTAATTACCTGAGGGGAGCTACCAAACCGAATTCCGTGTTTTCTTATGAGGGTGGACTTAAAATGCTCGTCAGCACGGATAAATACATTGAAGCAAATAATACAGATGGCCGAAGGATTGATCTTGATGTCAATGCCAATAAAATCGAGGTCCTGGCCAATTATGACAGGCAAGGTGTTTTGAAAGAATTGGTAAAGATCTGGAGATTAAATCCATCGGAATACCCTGATTCCCGTGCTGCGCTGGATAGGAATGACGGTTCAATATATGTATATGGGATTAATTCAACACCATTGGAAATAGAGGGGCCGGGAATCACTATCGGGTCAGATTGGTGGGATGATTATTTCTATATTTTAAAATTTGACCGGAATCTCAACTTTGAATGGGAATTTACCGCCGGTTTTACCCCCGGGACCATTGAGGTAGGATCCATCACCAATGTGGAAGTCTTCCCGCTTAATAATGGGGAGATCTTTGTATCGGGTGGCTACATGGCTATGGGTTCAGGACCGCAGATTGCTGATGAAAGTTTACCCGACGTGGGCGATCAAATTGGAGTATTTGGATTTCTTATGAAAGCCATCAAGGAGAAAGTGTGGCTTCAGAAGGGAGTAGCTGGTATACATAACACCAATCAATTTCCCAGGATTTATGATGTGACTCCCATGAGTAACGGGGATATAGTACTGGCCGGAATAACCACTACAGGTATATTTCAAACGGAGCAAATTGATGTTGCAATTGATGGCGGACAGGATTTTCTCAATCAGTTTGTGGTCCGGATAGGTCCCGGTGGCGCTCATAAATGGACTTTACCTTTCCCATCCATGGTTTTTCAGGGCGGGGAAGAAGTCAAAAAAGGGGTGACCCGGGAGTCGTCTACTACGGGCACTGATAGCAACGGTTTGCAGCGAGTTATTGAGTTTGATGCGATTGATGTAAACCAGGAGGTCCTCTATTTGGCAGGCAGATTTCAAAACGATGCCTTTCTGGTGGATAATCGCGCGTTGCCCAAACCACGCCCAGAAGGTGTATTTGTAGCTTCCATTGACCTTGAACAGGGTTCAGCAAACTGGGGATATTCGATCTCTTCAGATTGGATCGAGATCAATGGAATAGACTGCGATCAATCGGGAAATGTGGTCATTCTTGGAAAATCGGGAGGCAATCAGGAGCTTGAAGGACTTGCTCCCGTATCCATGACAGGAAAGGAACTCATTTACCACCTGGGATTGAATTATAATGGAGTACCCATGTGGTTCAATAATGCCTACCTGCAGCAAAATAGCTTCGGACTCGATGGAATTGATGTGGTAGTTTTACCCAATGGAGAGGTCTTCTCCTCCATGTCTTTGTGGAATACCGATAATTTGGAGCTGGGTGACAGTTCTCTATTTGCAGATTATACTGAGACAAACTGGCTGGTTGCCATGAGGTCTGATATGGAATTCCATGGAACAGTAAAAGATGTAGACGGAAATCCTGTGTATCCCGGTTATGTAAAAGCCATTAAATCTGCAGTATCGGGAAGATACCCGGAAGTGGATTCAGTTGAGCTTTCTACGGATGGCACCTTTCATTTCGCTGGACTTTTCCCCGGCAATTATACCTTGCAGGTACTGGCAGATCCCGGAAATTACCCCGGTGCTCTTCGAACCTATCAGGGTAACAAGACTTCATGGGAAGTGGCTGACTACGGGGATTACGGACCTCAGGATCTTGTTGGGGGAATGGATATTATACTGGAAGTGGTGAAAGAGCTTACGCCGGAGGATGGCAGTGGTTCAATATCGGGTAATCTGGGTTACGAAGACGAGGAAGATGGAGCGTTAAAAGGCACAATGGGAAGACCCGTTGACAAAGGATCTGTACTCCTTACTAAAAAAACCAAAAAATCCACCTCAGCCGGTGAGGTAATAGCCTATGTAGAGACCGATGAATTCGGGAATTTCCAGTTTACTAATGTTCCCGATGGAGATTACACCCTGATTATTGATATACCGGGACTGGAGATGCTGGAGACTCATGATGTTACCATTGTCGGGGACAGGATCGTTGCAGGCCTGGTGTATACAGTAGGTAAAGACGGGATCTATACATGGACAGCCGTGGGTATTTCCACCATCGAGCCCACTCTATTCTCTGTATATCCCAATCCTGGTAATGGAACGCTTTATATGGAATTGCCTGAGTCTGGCGACTACCATATCAAGGTGTACGACACCAGTGGCAGAATGATCGAATTCTCAGATCTCATCTCTGTAGTTGGCCTTCAGAAACTGGAATGGCCAGCCCTGGATAAAGGGATCTACCTGATCCGTGTCGATGGACCGGGTGTGGAAGAAACCATCAAGTATGTGAGGAATTAGTGCTCAGTACTTCAGTACTCAGAAATAGAAAAACCGGGATCTCAAGTCCCGGTTTTTTTATGGGTACATTTTATGTAGTATGATCCTAACTGAACGAGTGGATGGTTTTGGCCACGATAGCGGCGCATTCTTTCAGTTGCTCCTCGGTAATGACCAGGGGAGGGGCAAACCGGATAATGTGCTCATGGGTAGGCTTGGCTAAGAGCCCGTTTTCCTTGAGTGCCACGCAGACATCCCACGCTGTTTTTCCATTGGTGGGTTTGATCACAATCGCATTGAGCAATCCTTTACCTCTTACCAGTTCAACCATGGGCGAATCGATTTTATTAAGCTCTGCTCTAAAGATCTCGCCTAGCTTTTCTGCACGTTCAGACAGGTTCTCCTCTTTGATCACCTCTAAAGCGGCAATGGCCACCTTAGCTGCCACAGGATTTCCACCGTAGGTAGAGCCATGTTCACCCGGGCGAATGCAAAGCATTATCTCATCATCGGCCAACACTGCTGAAACAGGATATACACCCCCCGATAGTGCTTTACCCAGGATCAGGATATCGGGTCGTACCTCTTCATGATCACAAGCGAGCAACTTACCGGTTCTTGCCAGACCTGTCTGCACTTCGTCTGCAATGAACAGTACATTCTTCTCTTTGCAGAGCTCATAAGCTTTGCTGAGAAACCCTTCATCCGGTACATATACCCCTGCTTCTCCCTGAATGGGTTCTACCAGGAATCCGGCTATATTAGGGTCTTTCAGCGCTTCTTCCAATGCTTCAGTATCATTATAGGGGATAGTGATAAATCCGGGTGTATAGGGGCCAAATCCCTTGTATGAATCAGGATCGGTCGACATGGAGATTATCGTGATGGTCCGGCCATGGAAATTACCTTCGCATACAATGATCTTTGCCTCATTCTCCGGTATACCTTTCTTTTCATAGGCCCATTTACGGCAGAGTTTCAGGGCGGTTTCATCCCCCTCAGCACCTGAATTCATAGGCAGCACTTTATCATACCCGAAATAGCGGGTAATATACTCTTCGAACTCGCCCAGCATGCTGTTGTAGAAAGCCCTTGAAGTCAGTGTTAACTTCCCGGCCTGTTCGGACATGGCGTTAACGATCTTGGGATGACAATGCCCCTGATTTACCGCAGAATATGCGGATAAAAAGTCATAATACCTCCTGCCTTCTACATCCCATACATAAACCCCTTCGCCACGGTCAAGGACCACGGGAAGCGGGTGATAATTATGTGCACCAAACTTGTCTTCTCGCTGGATGTAATCTTGTGTGTTCATTGCAAAATGTATTATGATGTTATTACATTAGTGGGCACTAAAAATATTTAATCGTTCTTTGAAATTCTTTGTTTATCGCA